>JAKAPN010000241.1 GCA_021822995.1 archaeon | reverse complement strand
CCCTCAAGAAGGTCGAGGAGTTGTTGGCCGCGGCGGTCCCGGACAGGCCGAACAGCGGTGTCGTGGCCATGACGAGGTAGGCGATCAGCGCGATGGCTGTCCAGATGAAACGCTCGTTCAGGGACGGCTTCTTCTCAGGCTTCGGGACTTCGGGGAGGACCGTGCCTACGCTCTTGATGAAATCGCGCAGTGAAGCCATTGGGCGAGGATTACTCCTGGACCAGGATTTTTCCGCCCGCGGCCTCTATTTTACCCTGAGCTTTCTTCGTGAAGGACGCTACCTTCACTTCGTAGGCTCCGCTCACTTCGCCCGAACCGAGGAGCTTGTCCACGCCGAGGGAAGTAAGGTCCAGGGACTTCGATCCGTTGGCGAGGGCGTCTAGCTGGCCGACGTTGGCCCACTTCGCGGGGCGGATGTATCCAGGAGGCCGGAACGGGTCCCTGCCGAAGTGGTCTGGGTCGTTAAGAATCAGCCAGCTCCACTTGTGCTTGTGGAGCCCCGCGTTTCCGTGCCCGCCCTGCTTCCCGGAGTGCCGGTGCTGGCCTATCTGTCCGTAGCCGTGGGTCCGCATCCCTCTGTACCGTCTTCCCTTCCGCGCTCTGGTGGGCACCTTAGAACATCCTCCTGACTATCTCTTCCAGCTTCGGGTTGCTCCCCAGCAGCCCCTTTTCAGTGAACTGCCGCCTCAGAGAGCGCCTGAACCCCCCCTTGGGAGGGGCGAGCCTGAAGTACGGAAGTACCCCGCTGACCGCAGAGAGCCGCGTCTGATCCTTCATCATCTTCGCAGCCAGGTCCTTGTGGCTCTTGAAGCCGAGCGCCTTCAGGGCACCGGCGTCCAGTGGCTTCGTCGAGCTGACCATCCCCCTCTTCGAGAGGAGGTCGGTGAGGAGCTCGCCCTCGACGGGGGTCCACGTGATGTAATCTTTGCAGAGCCTTAGCATGCCTACCGTGGCCGCGTCGTCCGAAACGACTGATGCCGAGAACTTCTTCGCAACCCACAGCTCGGTGAGCGCCTTCCTTACCGGCGCCGAGCTGTTGATCGTACCGTGAAGGTTAACGACGAGGAAGAGAACCATCTGATATCACCTATACGTTGAGCCCGTGCGACATCTTGAAGGCGTCGTAAACCGCGTTCGCCAAGGAAGACATGGTGTTGGTGGAGCCGAAGGTCCTCACCCAGGCGTCCTTCACCCCCGCCAGCTGCAGAAGGTTCTTGAGCGCCGGTCCTGCGACCAAGCCAAGCGCGCGTGGAGCAGGGAATATCTCCACGGTGACGCTGCCGGCCTTGCCCCTGATCTTGTACGGGACAGAATGCGGCCGCCCGTCTCTGCACTCCCACGAACCGCATCCGAGCTTGACCGGGATTATGTTGAGGAGGGCAGCCGTCGTCGCTTTCTCTATCGACTCTCTGGTCTGCATTGCCTTCCCCTTGCCTACCCCGAACCATCCGGCGCCGTTCCCCACCGCTACGACTGCCAGGAATCTGGTTAGCTCCCCCGCGTCAGTCTGCTTCTGGACGACGCTCACTCCGACGACCTCGTTCCTGAGGTCTGGAAGGAGCTTCTTGACGATCTCGGCTTCGCGGACCCGCTGGCCGCTCCTGAATATCTCGTCCAGGGATGTGATCTTGCCATCGTTGACGAGCTGGCCGAGCTTCGTCCTCGGGACCCAGATCTGCTCTTCTTCCTGACGCTGGCGCCTCGGGTACGACATCACTTGCCAGCCCCCGTGATAGCCGCCTTGACCTTTTCGAATTCGGCGGGGTAGTCCTGAGGCTTGAACCCTGCCTTCAGCAGTTTCCCGAAGCTCCTCGAGTACGCTTCCTTGTCCTCGGCCGCTAGCTTGGCCGCGTAGTCGGCGATGGGCTTGCCTGCAATCCTCTTTTCATCTGGGAGCGCTTCCTCTCCCACGGGGATCTCGACGCCGGCGTCGGCCACCCCCTTCAGGAGCGCCGCTACCCTCGCTCCGCGGATGAACGGGATGACGCCGTTGTAGGCCACCGCCTCCTTAACTCCTGAAGCCACCGCCTTCTTGCCTGCGATCAGGCCCAGAAGATAGCACGCAGGGATCGACTTTGATGAGCCGTGCCACCCTGCCTTCCCCAGCTCCTTCGAGTGCGAAGAGGAGAGCACGATGTCTCCCTTCACGGTGGGACGGATGAACTGGACTATCGCGTTCTTGTTGGATATCCTGACCACGAGAAGCGGCCTCTGAGAAGTGATCGCCTTGCGCCTGGCCCTGTAGTCTGTGACCCCCTCTCTCCTCCGCCTGAGCAGAGGGACATAGACGGACTTCATTTCTTTGCCTCCTTCAGTAGGTCGAGGATGTGCTTGACCCCCCTCACCTGGCCCCCTTTCACCTGCTTGTAGAGTCGCTTGTAATCCTCGTTGCTTATCTCCTTCCTCTCCTTCGCGACTTTCAGCCTCCACCTGAGGGCCCTGACTTTGGATATCCAGGCTTGTTTCCTGGGGTTCCTGGCTGTGGCCCGCCCTTCCGTGGAGCCTGCTCCACGCCCTCTCTTCAGCTTGCGCGACCTTGTCCTGAACCTCCCTCTCGACACGCCCTTCTCGGGTGCGACCGTGATGGCACCGAAGCCGACGAGGCCCCTTATGGTGCTCCGGGTGATCGCGTCCTGGATGAGGTCAGAATATTCGTCGTTGAAGATGATCCTGTCGGATCCTACCCCTAGGACCGAAGCCGCCAGCCTTCGCTTACTCTTTAGATTCAATCACTCTCAGTCCTGTCGGATTCACAACCCTGATTCCCAGCTCTGTTGCCCGTTCCAGAATGGTCGCCCTCTTCTTGGCACCTACGGTCCCCCCGATCCTGGCTACGTCCCTTCCAGGGACGAGCGCGGCGAGGTCGGCCGGCCTGTAGATCACTGTCTCATAGTGCCCGCTCGGGTGGAGCCCCCTCGCGTCAGCGGGGCCGCGGTAG
>JAKAPN010000240.1 GCA_021822995.1 archaeon | reverse complement strand
GCGGGTTGAGGATGTTGTACCTGTGGCCGTTGTTGCAGCAGGTGGCGTCGTTATAGACCATGGAGTGTTCGAGGAACTGGATGGCCTGCTCCACCGAAGCCGTCGAAGTGTAGTGCGCCGCGGAGTAAGCCAGATAGGCGACGTTCTCGGCGTCGGCGCCGGTCCCCCCGAGCATGGTATAACGCATGTACGGTTTCAGGCCCTGGACGTCGAAGTGGCTGAAGTACCCGAAGTAGAGCATCGAGTCGGCGTGTTGTTGGGCGGCCTGGTTGTAACTCAGCGCCACTGGAGAGGAGCCGTTGGCTGCGCGGTCGGCATTAATCAAACCCAGAGCATAGGAGGCCAAGGCGCAGTAGTCCGAGGGGTACGAAATAGTCGCGCTGCTACCGTTGATGTTCGGTGAGCTGAGCGGTTGCACGGCCACAACACTCGAACAGTTGGTGGCTGTGATGAACCCAGAGGAGGACTGGCCTGATGTACCGTTGACTCCCACACCGGAGCCGAGCCCTGAGACGATGGTGTAACCCTGCTTGAGCGCGTTCGAGAGGTAGGGGGCGGCTATCACGAAAGCGGAGAGCAAGATCAGAGCCGCGATTATCATGGCCGCTGCGCGGCGCCCCCGCCGCTGTTTCTCTTCGGGTGCGATGCCCTCCGGTACCCCGAGCGACCCGGCTGACGCTCCTATTTTCAACGCCGTGATTCTTTTGTGGCGCCCCGATAATAAGCCAACTGTATTCAACCCGCGTTCAAGGGCGTGGAAAGCGCCGGGACGGGCTGCTTAAGACAGGCTACGCCGTGAGCCCTTCGCTTTCGTCCTGTGCGAGTACGCTCGCGGGTATCTCGGGGAAGCTGTCCCTCATCCGCTGCTCTGCGACCGCCGAAGCTTCGTCGAGGACCTTCTGCGCGTCCTCGTTCGCCGCATCGAAGTTCAGGGATATCCCTCCCGTGGTCCCCGCGTCCACAAGGACGCTGCTAAGAAGCCCCGAGAGTTCGCCTATCTCCTTGTCGGCCTCTGGAAGTGCTATCCGGAGGTCTTCCTTCATGTTTCGTATGACCGAGACCGCCGGCGCGAGGGTGTTTGCTATTTCGCCCATGTCGTTGATCGTTCCGAGCCTGAGAGATATCTGTTCCATGGCTAACTGTGCCTGGGTTACCATCTTGCCCATCTTCCGCACTTCGGTCAGTTCGTTGGCGTAGACAGCCGCGTGCTGCATGTCATGCTTCGCAAGCGAGGACACTACGTTCTTGAAGATCGCGGCGTCGCGCTGCCTGATTCTGCCGACTGTCCCGTCCAGCTGCGAAATCAGAAACTTGATCTGTCTGTTGGCTTGGTCGAGCTGGGACTTCAGCGGCATAGGCTGCCGCACGGTCCCCCGGAGCCTGTCAACCAGTCCGGGCCCTTGATCTTTCCTGTCCCATTTAGAAGTGAAGCTCAACGCGAGCAAGAATCCCCTTGGCCTCCAATATACCGTGGGCTCTAAACGGTGTGCCATTTTGAAGAATAATAATTGACAGGTCAGGACAGACGCTCATCCTGAAATAGAGTCGGGACGACATGCCCACGGGTTGAAGGCCGTGGGCGGGCTGGCATATCTGACCGCAGAGGAGATGGCTGCTGCTGACAGACAAACCATCGACTCCGGACTGGGCGTGGAAACGCTGATGGAGAACGCCGGAGTGAAGACCGCGGAATTGGCGAGGAGTTCACTCGGAGGGTCTGTCGCCGGCAGGAAGGTGGCGGTGATGGTAGGGAGAGGGAACAATGGAGGAGATGGGCTGGTAGCAGCCAGGCACCTTCACAACTGGGGTGCCGAGGTCATGGTGATGATGGCAGAGTCGAGAGAGAGCCTCCGGGATGTCCCGGCGAGGCAACTCGCCATAGTGGAGAAGATGGGGGTCAGAGTGGTAGTACCTGGACAAGAACAGCGCGCAGAACTGCTCGTTGACGCACTCCTCGGATATGGGGCCAAAGGAGACCCCAGAGAACCACTCGCGAGCCTCATTCGGAAAGCCAACGCTTCCAAGGTACCCATCCTCGCCGTCGACCTACCCTCCGGCCTCGATGCGACCACGGGCAAGCCTGGTGACCCCTGCGTGATGGCCAAGTGGACGTTGACGCTCGGCTTCCCGAAGGCTGGGTTCCTTACCCGGCAGGCTGAAGAGTTCATCGGCGAACTGTATCTCGCTGACATCTCGCTTTCGAGGGCCATCTACGAGCAGTATTCGTGCATGGGAATATTCTCGAGTGGACCTCTGGTCAGACTCTGGTAGTCATTGGAGGATAGAACGTTTTTCAAGCGAAGGTGAATGTACCAGGGATATGAGTCAAAACGACCAGATGAAGTGCCCGAAGTGCGGGCGCTTCGACCTGAAAGAGGGGGGCCAAGGCATTTCCTGTCGAGTGTGCGGTTACACGCTTTCTCCAGGGGAGGGCGACAAGTTCCGGCTCTACAAGCTGCTGAAGGAAGAAGAGAAGGGGCAGAAACGCAGCTAGCCCCTACTGAATACAAGGATAGACCAGAACAGACCTGCGGGCGAGCTCGACGTCAGCCTGAATCCCTTCGATTGCAGTACCTCGTTTATGAATCGGGTACGGTGGATGAAGAATCGGAAGTTTGTCCTGTGTAGGACCACCCCCTGGAGAGGGAGGAGCAACCTCAACACCTTCGTGGCTAGGCGGTTGTCATCTGGGACCGAAATCGCATAGCACTTCTGTGCTGCGGAACTCGAGTTTACCACAAGCGCCCTCATATCCGGATAACAGCAGAGCACCGCGTCGAGGACGACTATCTCTGCCATCGGAAGGACGGACGTTGCGCCGTCGCCTAGTCGGAATGAGGCCCGGTCCGAAAGTCCTTTTTCGGAGGCCAGCCTGCTGGCCAAGCGAACCATCTTCGGTGAAAGGTCCATGCCAACGGCCGCAGAGGCGCCCCGCCTGACGA
>JAKAPN010000239.1 GCA_021822995.1 archaeon | reverse complement strand
AGCTCCTGTCGAGGGTAATCGGCGGGGGGGCGAACTTGCTCATCCCGCCGAATTTTATCGGGGTCGTGATGAAATAGACCATGATGAACGTGGTGATGACCACCATGAGGGCGGCGAAGTAGTTGATGAAGAGGTAGGGCTTCAGGGCAGAACGTTTCTCGCTCTCCAGGTCGTTCATCTTCCTGGTGAAGTCCGCCATGTCGGAGAAGCTCCTCACCGTGCCGCCCCCGACGTCTATCACCTCGGTGAGGAGCATCCCCACCTCTCTCGTGACCCAGCTCCTCACCTCGGCCACGAAGGTCGCGAGGACCTGTACCGTGGAGACCCCCCAGGACACCTGGGACCCCATCTTCTTGACGTGCTTGCTCAGGGGCCCGTAGTGCTTGTCTCCCAGGGACTGCAGGATCTGCTCCGGGGACATGCCGATCTTCCTCCCCTCCGAGATGTCCCTGATGAAGTCAGGGAGCGCGGACTCGAGCGCGTTCCTCTCCCTGGACGTCCTGATCGAGACAACGGTCGGCGCGATGGTCGCGGCGATGAGCGCCGCCGACGAGTGCAGGAACAGGTCGAGAGGGAGCGGTAGGAGGTAAACTAAGATCCCCACTGGAACCGAGGCGGCGAACACCTTGTATGGCCTGTAGTCGACGTAGGGGTATCTTGCCTGTACCCCGTTCAGTATGTAGATGAAGAGGAGGGAGAATGCGGGGACCCCCACCAACCCGTACATTTCCACCCCCTGCAGCCCCCCCGAGCTGTGGCTGATGAGCGACTCCGCCTGGAAGAGGACGAAGAGGCTTATCCCGAGCACGGATGTTATCGTGATGTACCCCTCCGCCAGAGTACCGACTGAGTCAGACGCCTTCTTGACCTTCAACCCCCTCGACTCGTAGATTTCCTTGAGCTTGTTGTTGAGGAACGAGGCGATGTCCCCGCCCGTCTTGATCATGGTGGTGTACCCATAGAGCAGCTCCGAGAACGGCCTGTTGGGGCTGGTCTCCGCGGCCTTCTCGAAGGCGGTGATGGGGTCGAGGCCGAAGACGTCGATGTCTAGGAGGATCCTCCTAGCTTCTTTGGCGGCGTTGGGGAAGATGTCAGAGAGCTTCGCAATCCTCCTCATGGAGGAGATGGGGGAGATGCCCCCGCCGGCGAGGACCACTATGAAGCCGACCACGAAGGGGAGCTCGTTGTCCAGCGCCGCCGCCCTGGAGCCCTGGCTGATCCTGGGCGCGCGCATGATGAACAGGAAGACGAGGGCGGGGGTCGCGGCGAAGGCTCCGGAGACGAGCAGCAGGAGGGGGTTTGCAAGGGCGACCGCCAGGCCGATCTCCCCTGCGAAGGCGAAGGCGGATAGAGCAGTCCCGAAGAAGGCGAGGGAAATCAGGCCCTCGGGGGTGATCCTCATGTTCGACTTCAGTATCTCCTCCCTGAGCCAGGGGCTGTTCTCGGCAATTCTGTTCGCGTATCTCCCGAATATCCTGTAGGAGAAGCCCGACAGGACATCGAGGGGGCCCAGGCCCGCTTTCTTCTCCGCGACTGGAGTCCCTGACTTCAAAGCTTGAACCCTTCGCCCGCTATCGCCTCGGGGGTGGAGGCTATCCCCAGCTCCTTCACCGCCTTCTGGAACACAGGTCCGGGCCTGGCGGCGTAGTCCTCCAGGACGGCCGACACCTCCCTGAAGTTCCGCACGCCGCGCTCCTGCAGCCACCTTAGTACAACAGCCCTCCTGTTGAGCTCCTCCGTCACGTCCGACAGCTTGACCCCCAGGTCCTTCGACAGTCGGTTGAGCTTCGGGCTCCCCCGGATCTCGGAGGCCCTGAACGAGTCGTTCGCAGGGTTCCACTTGAAGACGTTGAAGTACTCCCCTACCTTCGACACCTCGTCGACGGAGACGATCCTCCTCACCGCCCTGAACCCGCCACCGGGGTTGGGGATCGATATCCTTCGCACGGTGAAGGCGAGGTCAAGGAACGGGATGAAGGCGGGGGGGACGTCCATCGGCTTCGAGGTCAGCCTCTGGATCGCGGACTCCACGTCATCCGCGTGGATGGTGCAGGTCCCACCATGTCCCGTGGAGATCGCCTGAAAGAGGACGTATGCCTCTTCACCCCTTACTTCCCCGACCACGATGATGTCGGGCCTCATCCTCATGGCGGCCTTCACCAGGTCGAACAGGTTCACCTGGCTGGAGACCTCTGTGGAAGCGGCATAGTTCTCCCTCGACAGTAGCGCTGTCCAGTTGAAGTGGGGGATGTTGACCTCCTGGACCTCTTCGATGGTTACGATCTTGGCATTGGTCCTGGTCATCGTGAGGAGGGCGTTGAGGAGGGTGGTCTTCCCGCTGCCGGTCGAACCGACGACCAACGCCGTTGCCTTGTTCTCCATCAGCAGCCAGAAGTAGGCGGCCATCCTCTGGTCGATGACCCTGGAGTTGAGCAGGTCGACGATGGTAAGAGGGTCCTCCCTGAACTTCCTGATCGTGAGGGTCGACCCGTAGGGGGATATCTCGCGCCTGAACGTCGCCATCAGCCTGTGCCGCCCCGGCAGCGTCCCCTGGAGGATGGGGAAGGCGGTGGAGATGTGCTTGCCGGTCATGTGGGCGAGGCGGGTGATGAGGTTGTCTAGGTCCGGGTCTTTGGCGAAGACTATGTTGGTCCCCAGGCTCTCGAAGCGCCTCTGGTAGACGAAGATGGGTTTGCCGACGCCGTCGATGGAGATGTCCTCTATGTTCGGGTCCCTGAGTAAGGCGTCGAGCACCCCGAACCCGACGAGGTCCCTTTCCGCGAAGTAGAGGATCTTCGCCCAGGGGAGCGGGGCGACGCTGATCCCGTACTTTGCGACGATGCGCCTCGCCTGCTCTGCGAAGTACTTCTTGGGGTCCACCTCGGTCCTCGGGATGGTGAGCTCGGTCTCGAGCCTGTCGAGGATGTAGCTGTAGACGTTGGCCTCCTGGCGCGTGAGAG
>JAKAPN010000238.1 GCA_021822995.1 archaeon | reverse complement strand
AAGGCGAAAATCCTAGTCGCTCTTATCGCCACCACCCCTCAGAGCTACGACGTATGCCTTCTCCAGCATCCTCTCCCCTTCGCCCAGCTTCAGTAGCTCGGCCCCGGAGCCCACGACGGCCCTGGCAATAGCTGGCCTAATCTCGTACCCCCTGTCCACCTTTACGTCCAGCCCCTCTGGAATCGCCGTCACTCCGACTACGCCTTTGATTCTCCGAACTGCCTCAATAGCGTCAGCAGCAAGATTCTTCGCTTCGACCCTGACTTCAGTGGCTCCAAGCATCCGCCTGATCATTTCCTTGGCAGTGCCTTCGAAGATGAGCTTTCCGTTGTGTATCAGCCCGATCCTTGAGCAAATGTCTTCCACTTCAGACATCATATGGGATGACATCAGAATAGTGCCTCCTTCCCTGGCATAGTTCCTGAATACCTCTCTCAGATGGGCCGTCCCTGCAGGATCCAGCCCAATCATTGGTTCGTCCAATATCATCACGTCTGGCTGGCCGAGCATGGCTTGGGCCACACTGAGTCTCTGGACCATCCCCTTGCTCAGCTTGCTGACCTTCTTGTCTCCATACTCGATGATGCCTACCTCTTCTAGCACCCGGTCTGCTTCGCTCTTTGCTCCATTCAGGCCAGCCTCCGCAGCTGCGAGCGCCAGTACTTGTCTCGGAGTCAAGAATGTCTGGATGTTGGGAAGCTCCGGGGAGTATCCAACTCCTGTGAGGGCCTGGACGTGCCTGGCGACTGGGTTTTCTCCCCTGAGTCTGACCGACCCCATGGACGGTCTGGCAAGCCCCAGAAGCATCCTAATGCAGGTGGTCTTACCCGACCCATTTGGTCCCAGAAATCCGAATATCTCTCCCTTTCCCACCGAGAACTGTATGGGCCCTATCTTCTTCTCTCCATAGCGCTTGACCGCTCCCGAGAATTCAATGACCGGGCCGCTCAAAATCAGCGCACTCTAGTCGACCCAGTACGGAGGCTTCTCTGTTTGGACCTGGGCCTTCCTCTCCCTACGGCGCACAAAGAGAGCAGCCGCCAAAGCGAATCCTCCGAGCCCTATCCCGGCACCAACGGCGGTTGCACTGGGGTTCCCGGCCGTTGGCTGAACCAGTTGCAGGTTTGTGTCTTGTAGCGTTGCTTGCGCACTGACGTTACCCAACAAAACGCTCGCCGAGTAAATCAGAGAAGACGGGAATGTATCAAGCGTCCCATTCGCATCAATGCTCTTGTTTCCGTATGCCCCCGAAACAGAGAATGAGTACTCTGTCAAAGTGTACTGGCCTCCGTGGAAGGTAACCGCCTTCGCCCCGACAACCGTGAAGTTCGCGCTGATTCCCCGGCTGGTGCCGTTGGCGTAATGAAGTGCCTGGGTGGAAATCGACGAGAGATACGGGAAGACACCCGAGGTCGAGTTGACAAGCTTCGAGTACGTGAGGTTCTGCTGGCCGTCTATCAACTCAAGGACGAGATTAGAGAAGCCTGCTTTCGAAGCAGGCCCAACGGTCTCGTTTATGATGAAAGAGTGCTGGCCTGCGGGGCTGACGACCTCGATTTTGTATGCGGCAAATCCACTGCTGGGCTGAGCAGCGACAACAGACGACGTAACGAGGAGAATGGCAAGCGCTAGGCTTGTAACAGTCAAGCCGAGCTTATTGCTCATAACCAATCGAAACTCGTGCTCGATATAAATCCAGCGCGGGGAAGGTGCCCTCTAGGCTGGCGTTGCATTGCCCTCTGGCCGACTGGGCTGTGGCCTGAGCCCCTTCCGAAAGACACAGCGTGACATTTGGCGGCTGCTTTGAGTCTCTGCCAGTCTATGCGCAAGAAGGACCTAGCCAGGCGGAAGTCCACGTGCATGTCAAGGGTCCCGCTCGGAGATGAAACGCTGAAACGAGCTCATGACCTGTCTCATGATATCGATCGAAACCAAAGTCCCCTCGTCTGTTTCCAGGACATGGTCTGCTCCTTTGATCACTTCCACCTCGAACGACTTCTTATTTTGGAGCCTTGCCAAGAACGACCCGTCGTAGTAGTGGTCTTTCGAGCCAATCACGATGAGAGATGGCAGGTTGGACTCTTCAAGCTGGCGTCGGAGTGCGGGATCGTCTAGCACCGGCGTCAGCCACACAGCCTTCCTCCTGTCCGGAATTTTTTCCGTCATCAGCACGTGCCCAAGGGCAAGCGTCCCCATCGACTTGCCAATGAGGGTGACGCGTTCATATCTGGTCTCCGTCACCGATCTGGTCGCCGCGACTACATCATCAAACAGCCAGTCTCTTTGAACTTGGTCGTCAGCTGTCACCCAATCTGGTCGCAGATCGTAGGCATACTCTACCCAAAGGACATCTGCCCCCGAGGAAAGGAGCGCCCTGGTCGGATACCAGAGGAGAGGCTGGTTGCATCTGTAGCTAAGCCCGGGAAGGACTATGGCAAGATGGTCGCTACCTCCAGCCTGTCTGAAAAACGAGTTTGGTACCGGTTCATCTCCATGGCCTGATATCCTCAATCTCTCGACGTTGACCATTGACGCTGTTTCTTTCTCTGGTGAATGAAAGGGTTTCTAATGCTGGAGCGCAGATGGTAATCAACAGGACAAGCCACCGGTGTCTCCTTGTCTGGGGCTTCAGAGAACTCCTAGATGGCGAGGCAGTCATTTCGACGTGTTTATGTCAGCCGATGGACACCAGAACCCATGAATTCCCACCAGCAGGAGGACCCCCAATGAAGGGGTCCAGGTGGGCAGTTGTCTGCGACTTTGACGGGACGATTATCGACGTGGACACGGGGCAGTTGGTCCTGACAACGTTCTCAGACGGCGATTGGATGCGCTATCACGACCAATACGTACGCGGTGAATTCTCCTTTGAAGAGTGCCTCTGTCGTCAGTACTCCCACGTGGCGCACGCCACGACGGCCTCAATCCTGAGCCTGGTGGAAGAGCGCGCGCACGTCAGGCGGGGCT
>JAKAPN010000237.1 GCA_021822995.1 archaeon | reverse complement strand
AGATCACCCCTGAAAGGGTCGTCGTGGGACTATAGCTATTTCATCGCTCGCAAGAAGAAGTCCGTCACGAACCTGCTGTACGAGTCTCTGTCCGAACTCTTCGAGAAGTGGATATGCTGGAATATCACCCTGTTGAGCATCCCCATCAAGCAGTCCACGGCCAGCTTTGGGTCTGTTTTTCGGAACAGTACCTTCGACATGCCCTTGGCTACTAGCCCTTCTGCAATCCCGGACACCTTCTCGAGGTCGTCCGATACCCTTTGCGCGCTGTGCTTGTCGAGCGTTGCCGAGTCACGCATGTAGAGCCCGATGTCGAATGTGTGCTCCGGGAAGGTCGAAAGGTAGGTGAAGATGAACGACTCCAGCCCTTCCCGAGGGTCGGCCGCCTTCGAGACCGACGTCAGCTTCTGGATGAAGTCGGACATCGAAATCTGTTTCCGGGCGACTGCGTCAAAGAGCCCCTTCTTGCTCCCGAAGTAGTAGTAGATTACCGGCGCAGTCGTCGCGGTCTCCTTGCAGATGTCTCTTACTGAGACGTTGGCGAACCCCCTTTCTGCGAACATCTTGGATGCAACCTGAAGTATCTTCTCTGCAGTCGCTCGCGGGTCCTGGGCCCCCAAACCGGCGAAAAACCCATTCCAGCGTATTTAACGCTTGAACTCTAGGGGGCTCTGTAGAAACCCTCTCTTCAGGAATCCGATCTGAATGAGATTCTCTTCGTGATGCGCTCTAGATTCCTTCAGACGGGTGGTTTTGCCATCGTCCCCCGGACCTCCGTCTGACTAGGATGAAGCATCCGAAGGACGACGACGAAGAGAGGAGGAGGGTCAGCCGCTACATAAGGATGGTCAGGGCCGTCTTCAAGGTCTGTCGGCGTCAGCGCGTCCCCCTCTACTCCTCCAAGTTCTCCAGGAGGGACTTCACCCAGTGGCAGCACATCGCCCTGCTGGTCCTCTGGCAGAGGATGAGGAAGTCATATCGGGAGTACGTCGACGACCTCCTCCCCGTCGCAGACACCCTTGTGGCTGAGCTCGGCCTCTCCAGGCTCTCGCACTTCACGACCCTGGAGAAGTTCATGCTGAGAGTGTCGTCCGTCCTCCTGGAGAGGGTGATGGGAGGGTTCGTCCTCCTGACGAGGGTCAGGAGGCAGGTCTTCGGGATCGACTCGTCGGGCTTCTCCCTCCACCATGCGTCCTACTACTACGCCCTGAGGGTCAAGCGCGACGTCCTATTGGGCATGAAGAGGCAAGTTTCAGGGAGATGACGAGGCCCAGGAGGAGGTTCCTCAAGCTCACCATCGGAGCGGAGCTCAGGCGCCAGCTCGTCACTTCTGTGAGGGTGAGGAGAGGGCCCTACGGCGACATCGTAGACTTCGGGCCTGTGGTCAGGAAGGCGCACTCCGTCAGGCCCATCGGCGTGGGCATAGGGGACAAGGGGTACGACTCGGAAGAGAGCCATGAGCTCCTGAGGGATGAGTTCCACGCCATGTCGATGATCCCTCCTCGCACAGAGGGCGTCCCTCTCTGGAGGACCGAGGGGCTCTACAGGAAGGAGATGAAGAGGAGGTTCTCCGAGAGGGTGTACCACCAGAGGTCGAAGGACGAGACCATCTTCTCGGTCGTGAAGAGGACCATGGGGGACGAGATGAGGTCTGTCAGGGCGAAGGGGGTGAACAACGAGATCAGGGTCAGGATGATAGCCTACAACGCCATGAGGGTGGCATCGTCTCTTGTCAGAGGGTTTCTACAGAGCCTCTCAACCCGAGTGGTTTAATAGACCTTAGGCGTAATTGAGACTCGGCTGATTATCCAGCGTCCTTGACGCTGTAGGGTTTGTTCTGACCGTCCCTCCATGGGGGCATGTCATCCTCCTTCCCTTCCTTCTACCGCAGGCTGTCCAGGAGACCTGAGCTGTTCAGGTCCTTCACGGGCCTCGACGTGTCCGAGTTCGACTCTCTCCGCTCCAGGGTCGAGTCCGGCTACCAGGAGCACGAGAGGAAGAGGCTCTCAAGGAAGGACAGGAAGAGGGAATTTGGGGCGGGCCGTCCATTCAAGCTCTCCCTCGATGACAGGCTCCTCACGCTCCTGATGTACTACAGGGCGTACGTGACCTCGATCCTCCTCGGGTTCGTCGTCAACCTCGACCAGAGCAACGTCCTGAAGGACGTCCGGATGCTGGAGCCCCTCGTCAAGAGGGTCGTCCCCCTTCCTGAGAAGCTCCACGAGATGGTGAGGAGGGCCAGGACACCGGAGGAGGTCGAGCGGTTCTTCCCTGGCTTCAAGGCATTCGTAGACGCTACGGAGCAGGAGATACCGAGGCCGAAGAACTCTCTGAAGAGGAGGACACACTACTCGGGGAAGAAGAAGAGGCACACCGTGAAGACCCAGCCCACCGTCAGCTCCGACGGCCTGATTCTGCACAAGACCAACCATGCGAGGGGGAGGAGGCACGACTTCCCGATCTTCAAGAGGAACCATCCCTCTCTGCCGGAGGGTGTGAGGCCCGTGGTCGACCTGGACTACGACGGGATCCAGAACGACTTCGCCGAACTGAAGCCGATGGTGCCGTTCAAGAGAAGGGGGAAGGGGAGAGGGCACAAGGGCGAGAAGGGACGGAGGCTGACGCCTCGTCAGAAGGCGTTCAACAGGGCCCTATCGAAGGCAAGGGTCGTAGTGGAACACACCATATCGAGGCTGAAGAAGTTCAACATCTTCGGGACCGAATTCCGGAACAGGCTGAGACACTACGACGCGATGACGGACATAGTGTCTGGGCTCGTCAACATGAGGATTCTAGGGGCGTAGACCGCGACATCAACAAAGGAAGCAAGAAGGCAGGACGGGACATTCACAATTACGCCTAAGGTCTAGTCTATGGCGCATCATCCACCACACGGTGGCTTGGATTTTTATACGGACTCGATGTGAACTTTTGGCTGGATGTCCTTACTGGTCACAGCACTGGCATTCGCT
>JAKAPN010000236.1 GCA_021822995.1 archaeon | reverse complement strand
CGACCCCAAGGAACGCGACACCGAGCCCCTGCTCCCTCTCTAGGGTCAGGGTCCTCCCATCGCGCCCCGCCCGCCGGGCTGAGCGCCAGTTCAGGAGATAGACCACAGGCCAGCCTAACCCCAGGAGTAGCCTGTTGGCGCCAGTCATCGAGGCGGTCGCATAGTGTAGGAGCGTTGGGTCGGCCGCGCCCTTGTATGCCAGGACCACCTCCACCGAGTATTCGGGGAGGACGTTGACCACGGCGAGGAGGGCGAGCGCCAGGGCCTGCGACACGATGAACTGGAGGGACTCCGTCCCCCACGCGAGGGCGAACCCGGCCGAGGCTATCGCCAGCCCGGTGGAGAGGACGACAGCCAAGGGGTCGCCGGACGCGACGCCGAAGAAGACGCTGGCCGTGAAAGGGACGAGGCAGATGAGCAAGATCAGGATCTGAATCCTGTCCCTTCGGGTGAACGGGGATGTCACTGGGTTCCCGTCATGGGGTGAGCGGTGCCGCTTTTGTTCCTGTCTGGTCCCCGGATGGGTCGCGGCCCGATGCTACGCCTGTTCGCGCGGGGTCTGCTCGGTGGCTCGCCTCTGCGGGAAGATGTATGCCACCAGCCCGACCAGCAGGAGGACGAATGCGATGCCGAGGCCGAGGGCAGTCTGGCGCTTCCCTATCTCGTACACCGACACAGGCACCAGCAGAAGCGCGATGACGCCCACCGCCTTCAGGCTCCGGAGCGAGTTGAAGTCGTACCTGGCAGTAATCAGGTAGCTGAGGAGGACCAAGACCCCTGGGAAGACGAGGCCGTACCTGCCGATTATGAAGTCGCTTGCAGCCCCGCCCACGTTGATGAAGCCGTTCGAATAGAACGCGGCCACGACCGTGAGTATGAGGCTCGCGATCGCGACAGACTGGAGCCTGTTCCCCAGCGCCGGGATGGCTGCCTTCCTGCTGCCGGCTTCGGTCCCCTGCAGGTCTATTGTCACCGCCAGCATCATCGCGACCGATCCGATAATGAACAGGTATGGGCTCCTCGTGACCGTTAGGTAGACCGTCGTGGGGAGGACCGCTGAAATCCCCGCCTGGACCCACAGATAGATCCCGTACACCCCGCTCGCGAGGAACGGGACCAGGTAAAGGACGCCTGAGAGGTCGCCATAGCGCCCGCTGCTGCTCATTGATTTTGGTCCGCGACCTCACCGGGGTTAAAACCATTGCGAATCCCTCCGCGCGCCTCGCGAAAGGGCGCATCGGACGGAGAAGGCCGGCGGCAGTTGAAGCTGTAAATATCTGACGGAGTGTAAAGCGACAGATGAAGACCAGGACCCTAGCCGCCGGAGCGCTCCTCGCCCTCGGAGTGGCTGCCGCGTACACCGGCGTGCACGTCGCGGTATCAGGGGTCGGAGGGGTGCCGCTATACTTCGCCCCTGGACCTATCGGAAGGGTCGTTACGGCCGTTCAAGGCGCGGTCGCGATCAGGGTCCCTAGCGGGGGGTGGCTCTTGCTCGAGCCCGCCTTCTTCGCAGGCGTAGCGCTGACAGTCGCAGGGATCGCCCTACTCTGGAAGGGCCTCAGGACCCTCGGCGTCCCCGTCGGTCGGAAGGGGGTCCCCGCCGGTTATCACAGGTACTGACTCCGTCGCCTCGCTCCCGACTGCTGATCCGAGGGTCGTCCTCCCGAAAGTCAGGTATGCCGTGTGCCCCACCATGATGTTGGACGGCCTGGTCATCCCGACCCGGGCCTCCAGGTGCCGCAGGAGCAACTCCATCGTCTCGACCGCGACGAACCCCTCCTCCCTCATCTTAGCGACCAGCTTCTCGGCCTGGTTGGTGGTGGGGGTCACCGCCGCCATGGGGCCGGACGGCTTCAGAGCGGCCCGCATGCTTCGGACGACCTCCCAGGGGTCGCCGACGTCGAGGACCCCGGCGTCGCACCCCACCTCGTCGAAGCCGAGGCGCGAGTCACCGATCTTGAATGTAACATGCCCTGACAGCCCGAGCTTCTCTATGTTCTTCCTCGCGACCTCCTGGTGCTCCGGCCTGTTGTCGTAAGTGTAGACCATCCCGGTGGGCTGGACGAGGTACGCCATCAGCGCGGTGGTCGCGCCGCTGCCGGTCCCGGTCTCGATCACCCTGGACCCCGAGCGGACACCCAGCTTGATCGCCATCAGCCCCAGGTCCTTCGGATAGATCACCTGCGTCTTGCGCGCCAGTTTCATGACGAGGTCCTCGATGGTGGGCTCGAGGATCTTCAGCTCGTCCCCCAGAGTTGTGAACACGGTCTGACCGTAGTCCTGGCCCACGAGCGCCGAGACGTCGAGTATCCCCAGGTGCGTGTGGAGCTTGGGTGTGTCCTTCGGCCTGACCAGCCACCTCCGCCTGCGGTCCCGGTAGACCAGGATGTACGAGTCTTCGGCGATCTTGTTCATGGAGCGCGCCCCCGTGAGGAGTTCTATATCCTTGTGCCGGCCATGCGGACTAGGCCCTCCACCAGTCGTACCGGAGGAAGTCTATGGTCTTCTTGCCCTTGTCGGATATCGCTATGATGAACTGCTTCCTGACCGTGGTCGCGAGCCGCCCCGACCTGACCATGGATGTCGCGGTCATCTTCGAGTCGGGCGAGACGACCTGGACGATGTAGGGGGCGTGGTCGATCCCGGGGCCGTGCTCATAGACCGCGAAGTCGGAACCGAACTTTATCCCCGGCGTGACGACGAACCCCTGCTCCCTGAGCTTCTTGTAGACCATGAACTTCTCGGCGAACTCGGTGTAGGACGCCTCGCACACCTCGTGGAGCTTTTTGGGAGTGATCTCCTCACCCGACTGGTCCTCCACTTCGATCACCTTCTTGGTGGCCAGGTAATACCCCTCCATCAGGTCGAGTATCAGGGGGGCATCGAACTCAAAGTCCCTGGGCTTCGGGATGCCGAGAGGCTTCCCGTAGTAACCGTCCTTGAAGAGGCGCCTGGAGTCTTCGACGTTCCAGAT
>JAKAPN010000235.1 GCA_021822995.1 archaeon | reverse complement strand
GGTGTCGCTGTCCTTTAGCCACCTGTCGATGACAGGAGATGATAGGAACAGAAAGACCCCTGAATGTTCCTGGAGAGGTTCCGCTCTCAGGGACGTTGCATCTGCCTGCCGAAGCCGGCGCTGACGCTTGGAAGCGTCCCGCGATTCTGTTCATCCACGGCTCCGGTCCGGTGGACAGGAACGAAAGCGCCAGGTTCATCCCCCTGAACGTGTTCAACTCCTTGGCGGAGGAGTTTGGGAACGCCGGTTACGCCTCGTTCAGGTACGACAAGAGGGGGGTAGGGGAGAGCAAAGGAAGCTACTACAGGGCAGGGTTGTGGGACCTCGTGGACGACGCAGCAAGGGCGCTCGTCGTCCTGAAGAGCCAGAAGGAGGTAGATCCGGAGAAGATCGTGATAGTCGGGCACAGTGAAGGATGCTACATTGCGCCCCTTGTGGCGCAGCGAATTCCGGTCGCAGGGATGGTCCTGTTAATGGCTCCTGCCGACAGGCTCGACACCATCCTGCTCTACCAAGCGCAGATGATGGAGGGCGCCCTCGGCACCATCAAGGGGTTGAAAGGTTCCCTCATCAGAAGGCTCGTCAGCGTTCAGAACGGCGGGAGTCTGACCGAGGCGCAGGAGAGACTGCTGACGAAGGTCCGCCGGGGCACGAAGCCTGTGATACGCTTTCGGATGAGCCGCGTGCCAGCAAAATGGGTCAGAGAACACATGGGTTTCGACCCCTCGGAAGCGTATTCCAGCATCAGTTGCCCCGTCCTCATCGTGAACGGGTCGAAGGACCTCCAGGTCAGGCCCGAAGACGCACGGACGATAGCGGAGATCGTCAAGGGGCCTTGCGAGTGGCACATCCTCGAGGGGATGACCCACATTCTAAGGCGAGACCCCCGGGACGGCCCTTCCGTCATGCATTACAAGAAGCTATTGAAGGAGAGCGTAGACCCGGAAATACCCCAGCTAATCCTGGGTTGGCTGCACAGGAATCTTGTTGAGAAGCATGCGGCCTCCCCTTCTCAAAGCGTCACGGCCAAGCCACCCATGGAGTTGCACGATGCTCCATGAGCGTGTCACGGGTGAGGAAAAAATCTCCAACGAAGGCACCTTGGGTCCAAGCATTGTGGGTGTTCGACGACGAACTGGATACGATAGGCAGGAAGTCGAGATGGCTCAGCGCGCACGCGTCACAGCCGATCGGCAGGCCTTTGTACAGGCATGCGGGAAATATCGAAGTCAGAGAAAGAGAATCCATCACGTTCCACGAAAGAGACGGCAGCTTGGAGATACCCCTTTCGATCATCAGGAAGCCGACAGTCGGGTATGATGAGAATTTCACGAGGCTTGCGGGAGGACGAGGGTTGATTCCTCCAATGCACTTTTCGTTTGAGGACAGGACTGTTTACTTCTTCACACGGGACGCGACGGACAGGACCTTTCGCGGTAAAAACACAAGACTGTTGTCTATGATCACTGGGCGCTCTCTGTGATGTTTTATCTCTGCTTCTTCCTCCTTCTGGATGAATGTATCTCGTTGCAATAGAAATGCTATCAGCGAGGTCGTCGCCGCCCTCCTCCTGCTTTCTATCACAGTGGGGGTCTTCGGCGTCTTCTACACCTACTACGTCAGCGGCTTGAACTCGTCCGGAGGGAGCGTGGCCCAAGGGATCCAGGACTCCGCCAAGGCGACAGGAGAACTGATGAGCCTGGTGAGCTACCAGGTGCAGGGGAGCACGGTCACCCTCTACCTCTACAACTACGGCCTCCAGCCGATAACACTGAGCCCGCCCCAGCAGGCCTTCCTCATCTCGGGAGGCACCGAGCAGCAGGCAGAGAGCTTCACCCTCACCGACGCCTCATCAGGAAGTCCCATCAGCACGATACAGACGCAGAAGCTCGCAGAATTGGCCCTGACCTTCAGCAGCGTCCCCAGCTCCTTCTACGTGGAGATTATGGACAGCATCGGGAAGAGCTTCGAATTCCAGCTCTCATCCTAGTCCGCGTTAAAAGGCGGGCCCGCCTTCACGTCCAATGAACACTCGGGGCCACCGGAGGAAAGGCATAGCTTCTCTGCCTGTATCGATCTTCTTCGTCGCCCTCGTAGCCGCCGCCATGGTCGGGGTGGGCACCCTGGCATCCGGGCAGTCGGGCCTCGCGACCAAGCAGGTCAGCGTCGAGAGCGCGCTGGCCGCGCGGCAGCAGGAGCTTTCGGGGCTGTCAGCCTCGACCCAGACGGGGACCATCCTCGAGCTCCACCAGGCTTCGGGGGTGGCGACCGACATCGTCTACGCGCTCCTGCAGGAGGGCAACGGCCAGGCCCTCTCAGAGCCCGTCAACTACGTCGTGAAGCCGGGACAGACCATGACGATCAACATCACATCGCTGGCCGAGTCTTTCCTCGGAGGCTCCCTGCCAAGCCTGACAAGCGTCACCCTGGTGACCAGCAGGGGTCTCTACATCACCTCCCAGGTGCAGACGGTGCAGAAGACCAAACAGGTCACCACCTACCAGCAGGAGCAGGTCCAGGAGACCGGGCAGCGCCTCGCCGGATACGAGGTCTCACAGGCTACGAGCGCAGTCACGGGATACGACGTGACAGAAACTGCGACGACCAGCCAGCTCGCAGGCTACGACGTGACCGCCCACTACCCGGTGACGACCCAGGCCCTCTCAGGCTACGACCTCTACTTGACAGTGGCCCGAACCACCTACGCCTGCCCGTCGGGGTGGAGCAACGCCGGGAGCGGCCTCTGCTCCTACTCCTACAGCTACACCACCACATACACCACGACGGAGACCGTCATGCACGGGTATGAGATCTGCGTCCCCATCGACGTCAGGACCGGCGCCTGCGTGTGGCGCTGCCTCTGGCCCTTCTGCTGGACCTCGACCGTGACCGTAGTCAACGTCGTCGTCCACTATGTGACCGTCTACACGGACGCGACCGCCGACACCACATACGCGCAGGAGTACGACGGCTTCTCG
>JAKAPN010000234.1 GCA_021822995.1 archaeon | reverse complement strand
CGTAAGCCCGCTGATGGCGGCCATGTTCATCCTGCCGGTAGTGGTCTATCTCTTCCTCTCCAGGACCAAGCTCGGGCTGCACATCAGGGCGGTGGGGGAGAACCCGAAGGCAGCGGAAGCGGCAGGGGTGAACGTCGCCTGGGTCAGGATAACGGCGACCGCGATAGGGGGGGTCCTCCTGGGCACCGCCGGCGCGTTCCTCACCGTAGACTTCAACCCGAACTTCGTCCCGGACTACTCGCAGGCGATCTTCCCTGCCTTCATCGCGCTGGCCGCCGTCATCGCAGGGGGGTGGAAGCCGGGGTACGTCCTTGCAGTGAGCATACTCTTCGGCGTCACGGAGGCGCTCCGCCCGGTGCTAGCCGTGTCCTCGGTCCAGGGGTACCTCTTCTCGACCCTGCCTTACATCGTGACCGTCGTCGTCCTCGGCCTGGCTTCCAAGAGGCTGAGGCCCCCGGCCGCGCTCGCACTCCCGTACAAGAAAGAATGACCCGCCGCTCGCTTCTCCGCCCACTTCCTAACGAAGTGACCTCATGCCAGCCGAGCGCTTTACGAACCGCGCATGACTGCCCTACTAGTGGGATTCGCCCCACACGGTAAGATCCGGTCGCCGGCTTAAAATACGGTTAGGCTGGAACCCGGGGCGAGAAAGTTTTGAACGTCCAATCCAGAAGTGCCATAAGCACAGGCGCGGGCGTCGCGGTCGTAGTGGTACTCCTCGTCATCGCGGCGGGGGCATACTACTATATCGCGTACCTCTCGCCGTCAACATCAAAGACGTCATCCACCTCCTCCACCACCCAGCTATCTGGTTCTCTGAAC
This sequence comes from archaeon, assembly GCA_021822995.1. Taxonomy (GTDB): domain Archaea; phylum Thermoproteota; class Nitrososphaeria; order Nitrososphaerales; family Gagatemarchaeaceae; genus UBA183. Next base: position 2,161 of record JAKAPN010000234.1, on the reverse strand, counting down.
GTGATTACGTTCACCGACCCGTCCAACGCTTGGTTGCAGGATGAAGCGTCAGCGTTCATGGCTGCCCACCCAGGCGTGTCGATTCACGTGACCGCCCAGGGTTTCAGCAGCTACTCCACCACCGAGCTCACTTCGCTGAAGGCCCAGTCGTCCACATACGACATCATAACATACACGTCCACCAGCGCGCTCGGGTTCGCCAGCTACGTGAGCAACCTGACCGGGAAGGTCAACCTGAACACCTCGGACATCCCGGCCCCGCAGCTCAACTTCGGGGGCTACTACAAGGTCAATGGGACAAGGGAGCTCATAGGCGTCCCCTATGACACCTCGACCTTCACCATCTTCTACAACCAGACGCTGCTGAGCAACGCCGCCCTAAACGCCCAGTTCAAGAGCGAATATGGGTTCAGCATGAGCCCTCCGTGGTCGAGCTGGCAGGCTGTCCTCGACGTGGACAACTTCCTCGTCACCCAGACTCACACGGTGAAGTACGGCCTCATCACTGACGGCTCGGAAGGCCACGACATCATCGACACATATCCCGCCATCTTCGGGTATTACTACTCCCATGACTCCTCGGTCAGCGGGTCGAACCCGCAGGGAGGCCTGTTGAACTACAACATCATGTTCAACGGCTTTACCGGGTCGAGCGGAGTCCCCTCGCCGTCTTACAACGGGACGGCAGGCGTCCAGGCGCTCCAGATGATGTACAACCTCATGCAGTACGACCCGCAGCCGGCGGGGACAACGGTGAACTACGGGACAGTATTCGCGCCGCTGCAGACAGGCGAGTCCTGGGGTTCGCTGATGTTCACGGCTGACGCGTCCACCCTACTGGGGTCCAAGAACGTCTCGTCATCCATCGCCGTCAGCACCCTCCCTGGAGGCTATGCTGAGACCGGGACCGACTTCTACGCCATCAACAAGTACTCGACCAACCAGGCCCTTGCCGCCGCCTTCATCCAGTTCCTCGTGTCACCCAAAGTGAACGCAAGGATCTACACAGTGGCGGGCGAGTTCCCGATTTCAGAGGCAGCAACTGCAATACTCACTTCCAACAGCTCCATCCCGCAGCAGGCGCGGAACGTGATCCAACAGGTCTTCGACACCGGTTCAGTCGGATGGGCTAACCCGCCGAACCTCGTCATCACGTCCTCGTCCTTGATCCCGGCCTTCAACCAGCCGGTATACGAGTTCCTTACAGGGGGCACAAACAGCACATCCTCCGCACAGCAGGCACTGGATACGGCAGCGGCCTCTTGGCTGAAAGCCGTAGGCTGAGTTCCAGTGCCTGACCCGCTTTTTTCCGGGACCGCAAGCCGGGGGTCCGCAGTCAGACTGCAGGACGTTTCAAAGCGCTTCGGTAAGCTTTCGGTATTCGAAAGGGTCAACCTCGAGATATCGCCGGGTGAGCTCTTCTCGCTTGTGGGGCCGTCGGGGTCCGGGAAGACGACGCTGCTTAGGATAATCGCCGGGCTTGAGACCCAGGACTCTGGCCACGTCCTCATCGGGACCACCGAGGTCGACGCCCTAGGGCCGGCGAAGAGGAACATCGGGATGGTCTTCCAGGATTACGCTCTTTATCCGAACAAGACCGTGCTGGACAACATCACCTCCCCCCTGGTGGTGAAGGGGGTGAAGAAACAGGACGCGGTTAAGCAGGCTCAAGACATCGCGGGGCTCTTGGGGATAGGGGAGACCCTTGACCGGCGCCCGGGACAGATCTCCGGAGGGCAACAGCAGAGGGTCGCCCTGGCCAGGGCCCTGGTGAAGCGCCCCGACGTCTTCCTCCTGGACGAGCCCTTCTCGAACCTGGACGCCCAGCTGAGATTCTCGGCCCGCAAGTTCCTGAAGGACGTGCAGAGGGAGTTCGGGATGACCACCATCTACGTGACTCACGACCAGTCCGAGGCTCTCTCCATCTCAGACAGGGTCGCTGTCATAGGGAAGGGGATGCTCCACCAGGTAGGGACTCCCAAGGAGATCTACACTTCCCCCGCCGACGAGTTCACGGCCACTTTCATAGGGAGCCCGCCGCTGAACGTCATCAACGTCGTCGTGAAGGGAGGTTCCTCCTCTCCAGTGGCGCTCCCGGTCGATGGGATGCCCGACGGAGGCTACAGGGTCGGGATCAGGCCGGAGGACATCGTCCTGGGGA
>JAKAPN010000233.1 GCA_021822995.1 archaeon | reverse complement strand
TTCTCCATGAGCATCTTCCCCGCTGAGCAGAGGGGGCTGGTCAGCGCAGCCACCAACACCATCTTCCGCCTCCCCAACAGCGTGAGCACCTCCTTCGGGGGGTACATGCTGGGGGTCGGGCTCCTTGCCTACCCGTTCATCATAGCCAGCGCCCTGTACATGCTCGGGCTGACGGCGTTCTTCGTCTTCTTCGTCGCGAGCAGGAAGTACTCCCAGGCCATGGCGGAGCAGGCGCCCCCCAGCGTTGCCGAGGAACTCGCCAAGGAGTGACCAGGTCGGAAGAGCCCCGAACGAATTTTCCCCGGGACAGGACTTTGTTTACCCGTCAGACCATGGTGTCCACGGGCAACAAATGGGTGTCCGCAGAAGATTTTGTTCGGGGGGAGATGGGGGCCGCCGGCGACCCTTCGAGAAGAAGTTCGCGTGTCCCTAAAGGGGCACCACTTGCGACGGAAAAAGCTGGTCCGACGCAAGGGAGATTCTTTGGCCCCAGGGGCTGTTTTATGACCCTCAAGGATGCACTATACGATTAGCGCGCACCCCGGTTCGTGTCCCCCCAGAGGGGAACCCGCCCGTACAGCGGAAACGTCCGCGATCGCCCCCGTCCGAGGGTTCTGGAGCCCGTTCGCGCGTGCTGGAAATTCCCAGTTTTGACACCGTTGTTAGGCAAAACATACCCCGGGTCTAATCAGAACCCTAGAGGGGAACTTGGCATATGTCGTCCAAGAGCATCAAACTCTGGTGGAACTCGGATTCGGTCGGGAGGGGGGACATCCTCACCCTCGTCTTCGGAGAGAGGGACGAGACTCTGAAGGTCGCGAAGCTCACCATCGACAAGATGAAGCAGACCAACACGCTGTCGATGACCAGGAGAGAGATGCGGTTCTTCGCCAAAGACCTCGAGTCGGGGAAGCTCGGTGTGAAGTACAGCTACCACAACTTCTACACGAAACTCATCCGGAAGCTGCTTGACCTGGGCTTCATCGAGAGGGGGGTCGCGGTCTGGGACGCAAAGCACCAGAAGACCGCGATAGTGTACCAGCTCAAGCTCCAGACGATCCCTGACCGACCGCCGTCGCCCGGGTTCTTCAAGCAGGCGTGGCAGCTGTCGAAGGGGTGGAACGACCTGGTCCAGGCGCCCGCCTAGTTGCACCACACCCGGTAGTTGCACCATTTTTCGACCCTAGTGTGCACATGACCCACGGTCGGGAAACCGCCAGCAAGTGGTGCAATCAAGAATCGACCTTGATATCGACGTCGACAAGCTCGCACCCGCCCTAAAGGCCCCCTGGAAACCCGTTTAACCCCAGCCACCATCGATATCACATTGGTCCCGAGAAAGTGGCTGGCCGCTTCAGCCCTTGCCATCTTCGCGGGGTTCTTCTTCCTCGCACCGGTGGTCCCGTACTCGGTCGCCATCAGCATCCCGCAGAACTACGCCCCCGACGCCTTCCAGGTCTGCGCCTTTCAGGTGAACGGGCGGAACGTCACCAGCATATCCTTCAACTCGACCGCCCAGATCGACGAGTTCAACGCGTGCGTGAACGCGCACCAGTTGCCCCCCACGGACGTGACCGGCAGGTCCGCACTCGCCTACAGCCTCCTCGGGGTGGGGACGCCCCCCTTCCCGAGCGAAGTCTACGTCCCCCAGGGGGACGAGTCGGCCCTCGTCTTCTTCCAGGGGAGCAGGGCGGTCACCGCCTACAGGATCTTCGTCGCGAACGCGACCTTCAACCCGAGAGGCACAGTCGAGGTCCTGAACTCCACCGTCGAGTACACCGGGTTCGGGAACCTAGCCCTCACGGTCGCGGTGAAGAACGTCAGCCCCTACAACATCAACGGCGTCGAGGCCGGGGCCATCGGGCTCCCGTCGTCCTCGTCCCTCGCGCTTCCTGAGACCGGGGCCCCGGCCACGGGACCAAAGTGGTACCAGAGCTTCCTCGGGTCGGAGTGCAGCCCCCTGCTTCCGCCCGGAGGGGTGTGCGTGGTCTCCACCCTCCTGGACACGGGGAACCTAACCGGGAGGCTGGACTACCTCGTCGAGGTCATCGGCGGGGCCGGGGGGACGTCCTTCGTCTATGGGGAAGCCGTGAGCCAGGCCGCACCTCAGCCGGGGGTGAGCCAGGCCTGGGTCGGCCTGCTGATGGGGGAGGTCGGCCGGGCGAGGAACGGGTCGGCCTTCGCGGAGAACAGCACCCTGGACCGCTTCGCGGCGTCGAGGTTCGCGACCGCGTCGTCCGAGCCGGGGATTTCGGACTACGGGTTCGCCTCTGACGCGACGGCCTACTTCGGAAAAGGCGCAGGCTCGGTGGCCGAACTCCTGCTCTTCCCCGGCACCGCCTCGCCGTACCAGTACGCCGGCGAGCTCCAGGCTGACGCGCCGCACCACTGGGCCGCGCTGATGGACCCGTCGTACAGGGAGTACGGCTTCTTCGTGGGGACGGCGCCGTACTACTCGGTGTCCGCCGACTGCCCGGTCACCGAGGTCCCGTCGAGCGGGGTCAACATCACCCAGTACTTCCAGGGGTACGGGTGCACCGTGACCACGCTCCCGAGCGCCACCTGGCTGGTGATCATCCTCGGGCCGTAGGGGCTTTTCCGGGCGTTTGCACCCTGAAAACCGGCCCTCGAGGTTGATATCGACGTAGATAGCCTGCCGCTCCGAGCCCTTTATCCCCCTCCCGCCCCTTCGAGGGGGAGTTTGTTGCAGATAGATTGCAGCCAGATGACCTTCGACGAGCAGCTCGCCCTCGCCTCGGCGCTGTCGGACGGCCTGGGGGGGAGGGCCGTGGCCCTGGTCAAGGACGACAAGATAGTCTTCGACGAGCTTTCGAACGTCTCCACTGACGAAGTGCTCCGGCTGACGCGGGCCTTCGTCGCCCGGAAGAAGGACGCTTCGCTCTACGAAGTCCAGGCGAACGGGGACGACGTCGTCGTCCACACCCCGGACCCCCTGGCGCGGTCTCGCGGGCGCAAGGACACAGGGGAGAGCCTCCCCCCGAACCTGCTGAAG
>JAKAPN010000003.1:12452-14222 GCA_021822995.1 archaeon | reverse complement strand
TACGCCATACAGGGCGTACTACCGGAAGATGGCGCAGGCAGAAGCGTTGACGGACCCGTCTGTTTTGACCATGGAGGTCGAATCATAGATGCGAAATCATTTCTCGATACAACACTACCACTTTCGCGCATACCATCGAAACGAGTGAAAACAACTGCCAATGGGCGTTATTAGGTCGGTCTTTCTCTTCCTCCGTTGAAAAGGATAGCGGGGTCTTTTCACGTTGACAGTCTGGCGATTGCCGTTGACCGACTCGACAAGACGGGCGATGTCCCTCCCCAGATCCGCGTTTTGAAAGGGGACGAGGTCTACGAGATTTCAACCGTGGGCATGAAATATGAAGTGGCGTTGAACATCGTAGAGAAGCAGATGAAGCCGGACGCGGTCAACCTCATCGCCATGGCGTGGAGCCGGCCACCGTTTCCGGGAGACGCGGCTATAAATCAGGCTCTCAAGAAACGATTGTTCGTCATGACGTTTGACAGATTGGGAGGGCGTTGGGTTTCATTGTTTGACGTTCATAAAGACGAGGAAGGAACAGAAATCGAGGACGTAGCCTTCGGTTACGATGGAGCCTCCAATGTGTCGATTCATACCGCCGACAACGGCGATTTGGAGGTAATGCTGAGCCAACAATCTGCTCATTAAGAACTCAATTACGCATAGAATTCCCGCAGAAGAAGTACCGCGGGATTTGCGTCCAAACCATTGATCATCGGTCTTGCCGTTTGATGGAAAAGAATTCCGTGGGAGTAATCAAAACGCAAGCCACTTGGCGGAGCATCGAACACACGATGTGCCCAAGATGTCCGGGCCTTCCTAGTACGCTCTACGGTTGAGTGCCCACAGCATCGTACAGCTTCTTCAGTGCTTGGGTCCCCTTCTCCCCCATCCCCATGGAAGTCAGAGCGGTGTACAGTTGTAGTGCGGTCGACGCCCCGAACACAGGTATCCCGAGTTCTCTCGAAAGTGAGGTCGCATATGACAGGTCCTTCTTCAGGTGGGCGGCTCTAAATCCTGGCTCGAAATCTCCCTTCATCATCTTGGGAAGTAGGTTCTGAACAGTGAACGAGTTCGCGGCTCCACTGGACAACACGTCGAAGAGTTTCGAGTCCGGGACACCCGCTTTTCTGGCGACAAGAAGAGCTTCCGTGCTCGCGACCATGTCAAGCGCGACCACTATCTGGTTGCACATCTTGAGGAGCTGCCCCGAGCCGGTGGGCCCCCCATACACCACCTTCTTCCCCATGTGCTCGAACAGGACCCTGGCCATCTCAAAGGCGGATTCCTCTCCTCCCACCATGATAGTCAGCGTTCCATCCTGGGCGCCCTTCTGTCCGCCGGTGACTGGCGCATCAAGAAATTTGACTTCCTTCTCGGAGAGGAGCGACGCAAATCTCCTCGCATTGGAAGGCGAGTTTGTACCCATGTCGACAAAAATGTCTCCCTTCTTTGCTCCGTTGATATATCCCCCTCCGCCTGTCAGCACCTGCTCGACGTCCGGGGCATCGGTCAATATCGACAGCGTCACTTGGCACTTCGATGCTACCTCGTCGGGAGACCCGGCCAACTCCGCGCCCATCGCCCCGAGAGATTCCGCCCTGGACTTCGTTCTGTTGTAGACTACCAGCTGGTGCCCGTTCTTGATTAGGTTAGCCGCCATGGGGAGGCCCATGATGCCCAGACCTATGAAACCTACCTTCTGAGATACTTTCTGCATAGCTACAGTCAAGAAGTTGGGAGATTTAGCGCTTCCGGATTACCCGCGGT
>JAKAPN010000003.1:0-12442 GCA_021822995.1 archaeon | reverse complement strand
CCGATCTCACGTCAACTGTAAACTTCTCTTCGCGAACCCTTATTAAAACAAGTGAAGGTAAGCAAGAAGGAAACAATTTGCCCGACATAGTCACTCTTGGCGAGCCTTTGGTGCAGCTCAACGCCGTCACCCTCGGCCGGCTAAGGGACGTGAACTACTTCGAGAAGCATGTGGCAGGCGCCGAGGCGAACTTCGCTGTGGCGGCCACAAGGATGGGTTTCTCGACAGGCCTCATCTCCAAAGTAGGTGACGACGAGTTCGGCCAAAGCATCATCGACACGCTCCGTGGCAGGGGCGTTGACGTTTCCCATATCCCTGTCGAGAAGGGTGGCTTCACAGGAATTTACTTCGTGCAGAGAGGCTATCCTGTCCCCGGGAAGAGTGAAGTCGTCTACTATAGGAAGGGATCGGCTGCGAGCCACATTTCGCCTGCCGACATAGACTCGGCCTACCTCAAGTCCGCCAAGCTACTCCATATTACGGGAATAACCATGGCCCTCAGCGACACCTGCAGGGCCGCATGCCAGACTGCCGCAAAGCTGGCCCACCGGGCCGGACTCAAGGTTTCCCTCGACACCAACATACGATTGAAGCTCTGGGACAAAGCCGAAGCCAGAGAGGCATTGATTCACCTCTTGCCGCTCGTCGACATGGTCTTCATCGATGATACAGATTCGAGGATCTTGGTCGGGTCCAAGGGTTCGTCTGCCGCCCACGCCATCATGTCCAAAGGGCCACAGGTCGTGGTCTTGAAGGAAGGCTCGAAGGGTGGCGCTGTCTACACCAAGTCAGGTGTTGTCAGGGAGGGTGCGTACCGGGTGCCGGTTGTTGACACCATAGGCGCCGGCGATGCATTCGCAGGCGTCTTCTCTTCTGCTTACCTTAAGGGTTGGACTATCCAGAAATGCCTGAAGGCTGGCAACGCCGCGGGGGCTCTCGTGGTGACTGTCCGCGGCGACCAGGAGAACATACCTTACGAGAGCGATATATTTGAGTTCCTGAAGGAGTTCGACCTGGAGGAACAGAAAGGATGAAAGCCAGCGACATATCCGGGTCGATCACTGCCCTCTTGACACCTTTCAACGCGGACGGCAGACTGGACACCACGTCGTTGAGAAAGATAGTTTCGTTCCAGCTTGAGAAGAAGGCTCACGGAATCTTCCCCGTCGGGACGACTGGAATGGGTCTTCTCATGAGCGTAGAAGAGAGAAAGAAGGCTGCGGAGGTCGTCATAGCGGAGGTCGCCGGCAAGGTCCCGGTCGTAGTCCACACCGGAGCCATGGACACGAACACTACCGTTGAGCTGTCAAGACACGCCGAACGGCAAGGCGCCTCAGCAGTGTCCTGCATAACCCCGTTCTTCTTCAGGTCCGACGATGCGACGATGGTGCGACATTACAAGAGCGTTGCGGAATCCGTTTCGATCCCCGTGTTTGCATATAACAATCCCAAATCCAGCGGTGTGAACTTGGGCATGTCGGCCGTGGAATCCATGCAAAAGTCAGGCACGATTTCAGGCGTCAAGGAATCAAGCAGGGACTTCCTTCGAGTCGTGGAATACGTCGAAAGGTTTCCCAAGGATTTCGTGGTCATAAACGGAACGGAGGGATACGCATTCCCTGCTCTTATGATGGGTGTCAAGGGGATGATATCTGCCGTCCAGAACATCGTTCCCGAGCTCTTGGTCAGTCTGTATGAGCTGTTTGTGAGGGGCGACTTCAAAGAAGCTGTCGAAACCCAAAGAAAGATCACCGCTGTCAAGCGTATCACGGACCAGCACGGCTTGGGGGCGCTCTACGTGATACTGAAAGACCGTGGCGTCGAGTGCGGCTTTCCAAGGTCCCCGGTCCTCCCGCTGGGGTCGGAGGAAACGGAGAAAGTCCTTTCCGAATGGAAGAAGGTCCACCAGCTCTAGCCTCCGTTCGGCAGGCTTCATCGGCCGATTAGAAAGGATTAAGAGCGCTTCGTTCCACTATAGTGGCGGTTCTCGACGATGAAGATAGCTGAGAGCGTCTACTTGGTTGGCGACGGAGAGTTCGGGCTCTCCGATAAGGCCGACTGCCATGTCTACCTGATCGATGGAGGGAAGAAGAAGTGCCTTATCGACGCGGGGGTGGGACTGGGCACGAAAGAAATCATATCGAATATCAGGTCGGACGGGTTCGACCCTTCCGACGACATAGACTATGTCCTCGTCTCGCATGCTCACTCGGACCATGGAGGCGGTTCCAAGAGCGTCAAGGAGGCCACGGGCGCGGAGTTGATCGCCCCGGTCGGAGAGGCCGAGTTCATCGAAAGAGGAGGCGAAGACCTTGAATTCGGATTGCGGGTCACCAAGAGGAGCGGCGTCTACCCCCAAGACTACAGATACCAGCACACCAAGGTCGACAAGGTCGTCAAGCACGACGACTGCATCAAGGTCGGCAAATTCACGATCAGGGTGATTCAAATACCGGGCCACAGCCACAACACCGCCGCCTTCCTGATCGAGGAAGCGCCGAGGTCGCTTTTCTCATCTGATATTGTGTTCATCAACGGCACTGTGGGTTTGGGCAACTGGCCGGGCTGCAGCCTCGACAACTACAGAAACAACATCGAAAGGGTCAGCGGCCTCAAGGTCGAAAGACTGTTCCCTGGCCACTTCAGCTGGACACTCAAACGCGGGCAGTCCCATCTTGACGCGGCTGTGGAGAACTTCAAAGGCGCGTGGCTTCCTCCGGCGTGGACCCACAACCATCCCTTCAGGTGACAGGGGCCTTCCCTGTCTGCAGGAACCTCTGGGCGATCAATGCATATGCCTTCGCCGCCAGCCCCAACTCTTCCACAGGCACGTACTCGTCTCTTGTGTGCGCTATGTCAAGACTTCCTGGCCCCAGAATTACCGTTGGTATGCCCGCCACCCTGTTCAGGAAATAAGCGTCGCAAGTCGCTGCAAAACCCGAGACTCTGGGCGCCACGCCCAAGTCTTTCAGGACGGACAGTGCCGTCCTTACGCCTCTGTGATCGGCGCTGACCTCCGATGCTCCGACCTCATTGGTGAATTTCAGCCCGTATTCAAGGCCAGGAATCCTCGAGCCGGCCCCTCGCAGAAGCTCTTCTATCTCCGCCTTTGCCTGGGCCGCTTCTTCTGGCGGCACGATCCTCCTCTCCGCCGATATCCAGCACCTGTCAGGAATCACGTTCGACTTCGTGCCTCCCAAGATGACGCCGACGTTGACTGTAGGAGGGCCCAGCACGGGGTGTGTTACCCTCGCAGAGACACCTGCGGCGTAACTTCGCAGTTCTTCCACGATTCGCACCATGTCGACTATCGCGCTGTGTCCCTTGGTCGGGAGGCTGGCGTGTGCAGCCTTCCCGTGGGTCGTGATTTCGAATGTAACGTTACCCTTGTGCGCTACGCACACCCCCAGGCTGGTCGGCTCGGCCACGACAGCGAAGTCGCCTCTGATGCCTGCATTCACGACATGGGACGTGCCATACATCGCCCCGGCCTCTTCGTCTGACACACAATGCAGCACGACCCTCCCACACAATTCGCCTGGCGGACACCTGCTGAGCGCCTCCATCGCCAACATCATCGCGGCCAGACCGCCCTTTGTATCCGCACTCCCTCTCCCGTAGAGCCTGGCCTCAGCCACGCTCGGCTCGAACGGTGGTCTCTTCCATCCCTCTCCGGCGGGCACCACGTCCATATGTGCGTTCATCACGAAGACCCCGCCAGTGCCGTCGCCTGATGGTGGATCCAGCGTCACCTCGATGTTTGGTCTCCTCGGATCTTTCGCGAGCACCCTGCACTTCATTCCCCTCTTCTTGAACCAGGACAGCACGAACTCCGCAACCCCCGCCTCTCCCCCGGGAGGGTTCACACTTGGAATCTCGATGAGTGACTTTGTTAGCTCCACGACCCGCTCTGCCGTCAGGGCCTCCTGTACCCCGCCGTCTTCGGGCCTGGTCCCACTACCATTCAAGCCTGAACCGGTGACCTGCGGGGGCCAGCCCGTCACTTGGCCGCGACCTTGGCTGTCTTTGTCTTACTGTATTCCTTATACCACTTGGTGCCCTTGTCGTAGTACTTGTGGTGCCACTCTCCCCTGTCACCCGCCCCCGAACCTATCCACGTGACAACCTTCGTCATCGGCACCGCGATCAAATATCTGGGCTGGTCGATGGTGCCTCCAAGATACTTCGGGCCGACCTTGCCGCCGAAGTATTTGTTCGCCATGACTTCTGCGATCTTGACCCACTTCCCATTGACCACAGGTCCTTCAAGCACCTGAGCTTCGCCCGTCACGTGGACCTTGGGTTGCGGCGGGTCGGGGTCATCTATCACCAGGCTTACCTTCTTGTTCTTGAGGATGTTTTTCACCCAACTGGAATGCTTCCTCCCGACTAGCAGTATCCTCCCCTTTTCATAGGCGAACCACGCAGGCGTGACGTGGGGCCAACCGTCGGGCGTTATCGTAGCCACCTTGACCAAAAGTGGCCTCTTCAGAAACTCCTCCATCTGCTTCTTGGTGAGTCCTGGCACGTAGATGTTTTGCACCTCGCGTTATTTAATGATTATTGATGCGAAGCATTATGTGGCATGGGGATATCTGCAAATAAAAAGCGGGTTGACCGACTCCTGTGCGTTTATGTAGAAATCTGTTCCAGCGTCTTGCGCTTCGTTTCCTTGGCGGCGAAGAATGGAATCGCGGTAGCTACAAGTAGTATGCCTTCTGCGTAGAAAAGTGTCGCGACCGAAGAACCAGGCAGCAGCAGGATGGCCGGGCCTATTATGTACGGCGAGATGAATTGGGAGAAGTTGTACACGGTTGTGACTACCCCGTCCCCACTGGCCCTGTTCCGAGTCGGGTAGATCTCCGGCGTGTATGAAAGTATCATGCTGAAGTTCCAGACGATGAATATGTTCAAGGTCACTATCGTGTATAGAAGCATCTGTGGGTCGGTGATCGTCAGTCCGACCAAGATCGCGAAGAGGCCGTATCCGAGGTAAGTCAGTATGAGCATAGGCTTCCGGCCGATGAATTCTATGGTGAGCAGCGCCAGGGCGACGCCTATAACGTTCGCATCGACGGAGTAGGCGAGAACCGACAGCGCCTGCACGTCTGTATAGTGGAAATTGTTTGTGAGTATGTAGACATAGTAGGCCGGCATGGATATGCCCGCAAATGAGGTTATCCACCATGCCCAGCTTAGAAGCCCTGTCAGCGGGCCTAGTTTTCTGCTGAAGACTTCCCTAAGCGGGGCCTTCTCCTGTATCACCTGGACTGTCGATTCAGGCGGGACAGGCTGAAGCTCCTTGCCTGACAGGCGCTGAATGTTCTGCTCCATGTGAGCCACTATCTTTTCTGCTTCTTCCTTCCTACCCTTCGCCTCGAGCCAACGGGCCGACTCGGGGAGTCCCCATCTTCGCAGGATGAGTATCACAACGGCCGGCACCGCGAGTATGTAGAAGAGCGGCCTCCACCCGTATCCACTTGAAATCAAGATCAATGCGCTGTTGCTGGCTATGAGTGCTCCAATAGCGTACATGCCGTTGATCAGTGCCAAGAGCGGCCCTCTTGCCCTCTTGGGGGAGTATTCGCTAATCAGTGCAAGAATCGTTGGAAGCTCTCCGCCGATTCCGAATCCCAGTATCAACCTTCCGATCATGAATGTCGCGAAGTTTGGTGCAATGCCTGAGATTATGCTGCCTATGAAGTACATGAGTAACGTATATTGGAAGACGGCCTTCCTCCCGTAGCTGTCTCCGAGTCTCCCAGCAACGAAAGCGCCCAGCATGCCCGCGGGGGCCGCAGACGCGATCACCGTGGAAAGCAGCGGGCCGCTCAGATTGAAGGTCTGTTGCACGTTCACGCCTATCGAGAAGATGGTGAATATGTCGGCTGCGCCGAACAAAACTCCGGCTGCGCAGAGCCAGTATATCCACCACTGGTAGCGTGTCATCGGAAGTCTGTCAAGACGAGCAGGTAGAAGCGAAGCGGTAACGGTAGAGTCTGACATCAGTGAAACGTTCAATTTCGGGGCTTATAACACTATCGCGAGTCGACGAATAGATTAGCCGAACGTCGTCCACAGTCTCCATTTATTCAATCAGTCATGCTTCTTTTGACTAAATTCCTTGACTTTCGACTCGACCACCTGAACTCCTATGCCGTTCCCGGAAGGCACAGACAACGCTCCGCCTCCGATTGAGAGACCTCTTACCACGTCCTCTTCGAGGAAAAGTGGCCCCACAATCTCCGTGCGCAACCCGATGTTTCGACTGGAGACGTAGAAATGGACACCCGCCGCCGTGGCGATTCCTGTCTCCAGCATGGAACCAAGACAGTTCGGCACGCCCGATGCTGCGCTTATGGACTGGATATCAGAGGAGGGCCCCAATCCCCCGGCCTTCATTATTTTGATGTTAATTATGTCCGCGGCTTCCGCCTTGACAACGTCGAGGGCGTCGGCGGGAGAATAACAGCTTTCGTCGACCATGAGTCTGGCTTTCGAAGCCCCCCTGAGCCGCCTGAGTACATCTAGCTTCTCCCTGGCCACTGGCTGTTCGAAGATGTGCACGCCGTCGAGCCTTCCGGCAACATAGAATGCGTCTCTTTCGGAGTACCCTTGGTTCGCGTCAATCCGGATTTCCGCCGCCCTTCCCATCAGCTCCCTTGCGATTCCTATCCGTTCCAAGTCCTTCTTCGGTTCGTGCCCAACCTTCAGCTTCACTTCTTTGAAGCCGTGGTTCCTTGCCCACTTGACCTGCTCTTCCAGAAACCTGTTGGGCCCCAGGCCTATGGGCCAGACCGCCTCGGCCTTCTCCTGCTTCTTGCCGCCGAGCGTCGTATAGAGTGGCACTCCTTGCATCCTGGCGTAGGCGTCCCGGAGCGCCAGCTCCACGCCAGCCCTCGCGTATGGCGAACCCGGCGCAGCAAGACTCACCTTGTCAAGAAGTTCTTGGACGTGCTCCAGATTCCCACCCACGACCGCCGGTTGTATCTTCTTCAGTAAAGTGCGGTGCACGTCTTCCTGGCTTTCTTTGGAGAATGCGGGCATGGGCGAGGACTCTCCCCATCCGACCGCGCCTCCTGCAGTTTCGACCTTGACGAGAATGTACTCCGCGTTGTTCAGGTACGCCCCGGACGCTATTACAAAGGGTATCCTGAACGGAATCGAGACCGGGAAGGACTCTACTTCGGTAACCCTTGCTTTCAAGGCAGAAGCCCCGCTTCCTTCAGGGCATGCGAAATCCTGCTCTTCGCGTCCTGAGAAAGGTCCATCAGAGGCGGCCTCACCGTGGCAAGCGGTATGATGCCGAGCTGCACAAGCGCTTCCTTCAGCCTGGCCCTGTAGTCCCTTGCAGGCGGAGCAAAAACTGCATCGACAAGAGGGAGCATCGACTTCCACACCTCCTGCGCGGATTTGTACTCCTCCCTCTTCACATGCCGAATCATGTCGATTTGCTGCTGGACGGCTATCGTCCCGAACCCCACGAGCGCGCCGTCTGCCCCGGCGACGAGCGATTCCAGTATGAACGTGTCATTGCCCGTAAGAACCTGGAAACCCGGTCTGCTTTGCCTACAGGTCTTCAGCAGAGAAAGGAACCGGCCGTAGTCCGACGACGCGTCCTTAATCCCGCACACCTGCCTGAGCGACGTGAGCGCACGAAGTACTTCCGGTGAATAGTCCACGCCGCCGAGCTGGCTGTAAAGCTGGAATGCCAGCAGAGGGATGCTGACCGACCCGGCTATCGCTTTGTGATAGTCCGCCACGATCTCCGGCGGAAGAGGTGTCCCCGAGAAAGCAGGCGGTGGAAATATCAGCAGGGCGTCGGCTCCCCCCGATTCTGCGCTTTCTGCCATCGCCTTCGCCTCTGCCGTATACCTGGCCGTGACGCCTGCCACGATTTTGACCGGGGCCGAGTGTTTGCTGTAAACTCCCAATACGTCGTCCCTCTCCTTCTGGGTGAGATGGGAGCCTTCCCCCGTGTCTACGTTCACTGCGAAGCCGACAAGTCCCCTGTGGCCTTTCATCCACCTGATGTACGCCTTTAGCGCATCCAAGTCCGGTTCGGCCCGCTTTGTCATCGGCAGGACGGTGGCGGCGGTGAGCCCTCCGAGGTCGGGCATGCTTCGCAAGTGACTCGTAAAAGGTTCAAGTACGCCAGCTTTAGACTTATCGATGTTGCGTTCGGTGAAGTTCGGCCTGAATCCCAACCAGTCGCTCGGTGTGGACGCCCTTGCGCAAGTCACTATCGCTGAAGACCTCGGGTTCGATTCCGTCTGGGCGTTTGAGAGGCACGGACAGTTGGGCGGGCCAGCGTCACCTATGCTGTACTTGGCAGCAGTCGGCGCGAAGACCAAGAAAATGCTCCTGGGCGCAGACATAGCCATACTTCCGCTCTACAACCCGGTAAGACTCGCGGAAGAGGTCTCGCTGCTAGATAACATGAGCGGCGGAAGAGTCATTCTTGGTGTCGGGGCTGGCTACAGGAAGGAGGAATTCCAGGCCTATGGAGTCCCGTTTGAACGGAGAGGGGAGGTCATGGACGAAGCGCTGCCGATCGTGATCAGACTGCTCCAGGGGGAGAAGGTCAGTTGCAGCGGTAAGTTCTTCAGAGTCGAGGGTTTTCGCATTCATCCGCTGCCCGTGCAGAAGCCCAGGCCCAGAGTCTGGGTGGGCGGCTGGGTCGGTGCCGCGCTCAGAAGAGCAGCCCTGCTGGCCGATGCGTGGCTGCCTGGTCCCGCCGCTACGCTCGCCGACGTCTCCACCGCCTCGGCCAAATACAGGGAATATGCTAGGAGAGAGCCGACGGACAGACCCATAATTCGGGATGTCTGCATAGCGGAAGACTCGGCTTCGGCACGCAGGTTGGTTCAAGAACGCGTCCGGATATACAGGGACTACGCCTCTCACAGTCATCCTCTAGGGGGGAGCCGCGGTTTCTCTGACGATCTTCAAAAGATAGTCCACGGTGACCCGGCCGAATGTGTGCGCCAAGTTCAAGAAATAGTGGAGCTGGGGTTCGACCACATAATATTCAGGGTCCATCACGATGGGATGAACAACGAAGCCGTGGTCAGGTCGATCACGCTCTTGGCTGAACAGGTGATCCCCAGTTTCAGGTAGCCCGCTGAACTGCGCATCCCCTGCAGGCTGAAAATCCATATTAAGTCCGGACGTGAAAGATTGAGAGTGTGGAAGACCGTCCGCTTGTCTGGCAACCACTACGACCTGGGGCGCCAGCACGGGGAGAAGCTTTCTGGCTTCATCCACGATAGCATAGACCTAAACTTCAAGGTGAACGGATTCTATACGGGGTTGACAAAGGAGCGGATGCGCCGCAGCTCTAGGAAGTGCCTGGCTTATCTGAAGAAGAATTTCAAACACTATCATCGGGAAATAGAAGGGATATCGGAGGGTTCGGGCGAACGAATCGAAGACGTGATGATGCTCAACCTCCACGGCAGGGACATGAACGGCGCCTGCACACTCTTCTCCATCCCACCGCAATTCACAGAAGACGGAAAGGCGATCATAGGTCAGTCGGTGGACTGGACGCCGCTGCTCAAGCCCTTTTACTTCATCGCGAAGCTACAGGACAAGGAACACGATGTCTCTATCGACATGTTCACCGAAGCCGGCATAATCGGCTTGGTTGGCAAGAACAGCGCCGGCATAGGCGAACTGATGAGTCTCCTTCTGACCGACCGGCCAATAAGAGAAGGTCTACCCGCCTACCTGGTGCTCAGAAACGTCCTCGAACAGAAGAGGATTGGAGACGCACTCAACGCGGTCCTGAACGTGCCTAGGGCTTCGCCGTTCAACTACCTGGTGTCGGACGATTCGGGTGAGATCTACGACGTGGAGGCGACCCCCGATTCGTACGAGTTGTTCTATCCAGACGACAGGATATACTCCCACACAAACCACGTCCAGGGGCCTTCGCTCGCCAGTTCCGACATCTACGTCCGCGCGTCCAACTCCTGCGAATCGATACACAGGTGCAACAGGATAGGCAGACTTCTCAGGGAACGGGCGAGGGACGGTCCTCTCAAGGTAGAAGATGCGATGGAGGCAATGAAGGATCACGCCAACTTCCCCGACTCGATATGTCGGCATCCGCTGCAGGGAATCTCTCCAGAGGGGCAGTTTGAGACGATAGGGGCGATCGTACTCCAGCAAGGGACCGGCGGCTTCTGGATCACTCAAGGCAACCCCTGTGAAAACAGATTCTATCACGTTTCTTGACCCCGCCCCCGTCAATCCTTAAGTACGCCGCACACGAACACTTTGCTGACTCGAGTGACGTTCGTCGATGCGCCGGGATGCACGATCGGCGCCAAGGTCTTCGATCCTGGCCGATGGTTCGTGCTTTTCAAGAACAAAGATTTCAAGAGGGCGAAGTTCGAAGACGAGTTACTCATCGAGGAAGATGTCTTCGGCATCAAAGGCACCGACGCATGGGCAGCCACCGCTGCCGGCGATGTCTCTTTCTCCGGCCTTTCCCTTGGAATAAACAGCAATTCCTTGTTCTGCGCGGACGCAAACATCAAGACTCTTGCCAGGAAAAGGAACTATGACGTTCTGACCGAACTGACACTCAGGAACTCACGGACCGCAGATGAGGCCGCGCGCTTCCTGTCCAGGGAAATTGAGCGCGGATACGGATGGACGAACGTGGTGGCCGCGGACCCGAGGTCCGTGTACGCCCTTGAGCTCGGCCGAAGCGCCAACGCAGAAGCCGGGAAGGGTTTCATTACAAGGACCAACCACTTTGTCAGCACCCCTGGGTCGAAGATCGACTACCACCAAAATGCGGGAACGAAGACGAGGTATTCGGATTCGTACTCCCGCTTGAAGGATGCCCGCTCCCTCTCTGACATATTCGACCTTCTCAGAACGCACCGGTCGATGAAGCGGGGGAACTCCATATGTAACCACGGCACGATACACACGGTGTACAGCTACGTCTTTGAAATGAAGAACGGTAGGACTTCCCTGTATGTCCAGCAGGGTAACCCGTGCCAGGGTGGCTACACAAGGATCGATATAGCATTCCCACTCCGTGCCAGGTCTGCACAGCACGTCCTGGACAGATACCCCAGCAGGCGCATGAAAAGAGCAGCGAGCGTCTTGGCGCGCAGGTAGCCCTTATCTGCGGCCCTCGAAAAAGCGGCGCACCCGACCCATGCCTTCTTTCACGACGTCGTTGCTGACCGAGAAGGAAATCCGTACTCTCCCTTCGCCCGACGCTCCGAAGCTTGTGCCTGGAAGCACGGCGACGTTCTGCTCCTGCAGCAGCGTCTTTGCGAACGTTGTCGCCGGCATCTTTATGCTGAACTTGGGGAAAGCGTAGAATGTTCCCTCTATCTCGTTCGGCTCCAGGCCATCGATTCTTGACATCTCGTCGAGCAGTAGCTTCCTTCTTTCCCGGTATTCTGTCGCGAACCTCCCTATGCTCTGGTCGCCGTTCTCAAGAGCATGCGCGGCGGCGGCCTGAATGAACGGCGGGAAGCAACTGAAAGTGTTTTCGATGAATTTGTACATCTTGAAGATCACCTTCTCATCGGCGATGGCGTATCCCGCCCGCCACCCTGTCATGGCGTAGCTCTTCGAAAGAGAGAAGAGAGAGACCACCACGTCGGGCTTCTTCTCCAGCGACCCAACTGACATGTGCTTCTTCCCGAAAACGATGTCTTCGTAAGCTTCATCGCTCACTATCCTGATCCTCCTGTCTGCACAGAAGTCGTACAGCTCCTTCAGTGCCGAGCGGTCGAGAACCCTACCGGTCGGGTTGGAAGGCGTATTCAGCACGACCACCTTGGTCTTTGGCCCTGCCTTCTTCTTGACGTCGTCCAAGTCGATCGAGAAGTTTGTGTCGTGGCAATAATAGACAGGCTTCCCGCCCAGGAGCAGCACGGGTTCACCGTAGAAGTAGCCCGGATCGGGCAGAAGCGCTTCGAAACCCGGCTCCGCACAGGCGAGAAGGGCCGCAAAGATGGAAAGCTTGGTCGTGATGAAAATCGAGTTCGCTAACTCGGCCTGAATTCCATTCTTCCTCCTGACCTTCGAGACGATCGCTTTCCTGACTTCTGGTACCCCATAAGACGACACGTAGTGAGTGTCTCCCTTCTTCATGCTCTTGTAGGCCGCTTCGATTATGTCCGTTGGCGTGTCGAACGCAGGCTCTCCGATGGCTAGGGAAACCACCTTCTCCCCCCTCGCCTGTTTCTCCAACACTGTGTTCACCATCTCCAAGGTTGGTGAAGATTGCACCTTTTCGAGGAACACGGGACACGGATTCGTTTTCCACGCTTAAAATGCTTCTCTGAAGGATAACGCCACAAAAAGTCAGGGGATCAGAACGGCTCTGCCCGTCACTTGTCCCCCTCTCACCATGGCCAGGACTTCGTTCACCTTCTCCAGCGGAAAGTCGCGATGCACAACC
>JAKAPN010000232.1 GCA_021822995.1 archaeon | reverse complement strand
TGCCCATCCGTAGAGTCCGCTCTGGGCGTAAGCGTCTGGCAGGTTGCCGGATGAGCTCGTCAGCTTTTCGCTTACGGCGGCGGCTGTATTCGACGTGGAGCCGAAGTGGCCGCCGTTAGCGGCCAGGGTGTTCCCTGCCGAACCTAGGGTAATACCGCTGGTGACGGGGTTGCCGAACGCGTCAGCAACAGAGTAATAGATGCTGGCACTACTCATCTGGGCAAAGCCCAGCGCTGAGCTCGTAGCGTTGCTGAGGGTCAGGTAGTGCGTGATTGACGTGCCGAAAGCTGGCGACGAGGCTGTCGCCGTGCCTGTCGCGTTGTAGGTGACTAGAATCGAGGCTGGCGCACCTGCGACAGTCTTTACGGCTGCGGTAGCGCAGGTCGTAGCCGGTGCTGAACACGAGCCGGTCCCACTGCTTGTCGCGGCAGTGTTGGTTCCGAGCGTCGCGATGACGAAGTTAGATTCGCTAGCAGTGTCGCTGGGTGTGAAAGTGGCTGTCGCGGTACCACTGGTGCCAGTCATCCCCGATGATGGGGAGATGCTCCCCGTTCCGGTACCTCCCAGTGACCATGAGATTGGCACTCCAGCTTCGCTGCCGGAGCTATCAGAGACCGTCACGGTCACCGAGTAAGCCGCTGATCCTGCGACGTAGGTTGTCGAAGTCGGGTTCAGAGCCACGGCAATTGCCGTGCTTGAAGCGACCTCATACACCTTAGTCGTCGAACCCCTGTAGTAGGCTGAGCTAGACTGATCCTGAACGGAACTAGTGAAGGTGCCCGACACTGGGTAAGTCGAGGTCGTCGGGCCGCTTATGGAAGCCCCGGTTATCGAGTCTGACGCCCCAGGCGGCAGCGGACTAGTGCTCTTTGTAATCGAGCATGCCAAGGAAGATGTGGAGGCCGTGCAAGTGAAGTAGGTGCCTGTTATGGTCGTTCCCGAGAATGACCAGCCGGACGGTGCAGTCACGGTGAAGGCCGTGATTGCGTACGCGTTACCCGACGGGTTGGTTATACTCAGGGTGACTGGTGTACTTCCAGTGATAACGTTTGGAGTAAAGGATAGTGTTGGAGGGACTGCGTTTGATGCAGAAACCGTAGTCGCCAGCGGCACCAGGAATAGCATTCCCGAGAGTGCCAGAAGCGCGACTATCAGTCCTGAGCTAATTTTCTTTTGATACTCATTCGTAGGAGTATTCAATATTTTCGAGATGACAGGCCTCACGCTGTGTATATAAAGCAGATGGACAAATCGTCCACTTCTCCTAGGATTCCCTTGGAGGAGTCACAGATAGAAGCCTGATACAGATTTGGGGCATCCAATCCGTCGCTTAGCCTCAGAACGCCTAGAAAATGGGTCATCGTAGAAGTTCGGGCCAAATATGGGGGTTTCTCCTGCGAGGCAACTTCCGCGGAGGGGCCGCACGAATCTTCGTGCGTCTTGCGACCTTTCGAGAGTTACACAGAACTGACAACGCCTCCGAAACCTGTTCCGTAGAGTGAGAAGCTGTACGTGCCCGCTGATTGGAAGACCGTAGTGTAGTTCTGCGAGGGCAGAAGATAGACTCGGGTGTTCTGGGCGACCACCAGAGTCATACCGCTGGCCCCCTTGTTGATCCAGACTACGGGGGTCACGCCGTGCAGTGCAGTTATCGAGGTCGAGTTGAAACCTGCCTGGGTGAAGGTGACGACTCTCACAACGGGGAGGTAAGTGCCCACCGCGTACGCTGTCTTTCCTCCGAGAACCGTCACAGACTTCGAGTGCGGGGCGAGGTACCAGTTTAATGAGCCGAACACTATAGTATGAACTCCTGAGCTCAGCGTTAGGTTAAAGGGGGTCAGGTACGTGATGGTTCCGACCGTCGCGGTGGCATGCAGAGAGACCGCGGGGGAGTACCTACCTGAGCTCACAGCCTCGACGACCAAGGTGCCTGTCACGGACGATTCGTAGCTGATGAACCCGATAACCACAATCAGGAGGAGTACAACCATTGGAGCGAAGAAGAGGAAAGCTCCGAACTTTCCCGACCTCCGAGATCGCTTCAAGACCCGTCTACGACCGGCCCCTACATTTCTGCTAATAAGCGGTGCCATGGGATGGAACAAACAGTATCTCCGAACAAACGTGGACTTATCTCATCTTCCTGCAGATGAATCTGGAGAACCAATGGAGATGTGTCATCCCCCCTCGTCACAAAGCAAGGGGAGCAACGGTTCCAACTTAAGAGCTCTCACGAGCTTCGAGCACCAATGAGAATTCTTCTGTCCTGAGTACCTCTGTTCTGGATACCTCTTGGTGGTCCTGACCTTCTTCCCGCTGTTGTGCCAGCCGACGCATGTCGTGATGCACTAGTCCATCGCCTACGGGTCAGCGCTCCTCCCCAGCCTGTGCATGAGGAATGCCTTCATCCCCTTCTGGGAGTTATAGACAGCTTCCCCAGCGTCTGGGGATGGTGGATGGAGGACAAGATGTGCCTCCCAGTGATGTACCCCTCGCAGTACCTCCTCATGGTGGGGTTCCTGCAGAATTGCTTCCCGTTGTCTGTGAGGAGGTTCTCGTACCCGTCCGGACGGAGCCCCTCCATGTCCTCCTCCATGGACGACGAGGGTATCTCCCTTCCGCTGACCCTGGGGCGAGGTTGTCCGCCCCGCATCCAGAGCATCTGTAGACGTTGACGACATGCTCCTCCACCGTGTAGGAGAGGGGCTCAGAAACGTCCACGACGGTCCTCCTCCCCGTCGATACGACGGACAGGCTGGTCGAGCCGCACCTCGGACACCACCAGACGCATCTGCACCTCGGCCTCAGGTTTCGAAGGCTTGAACGGAGCAACGTCTCCATTGCCTGCTCCAAGCTCCGCCGCCGCTTCGGGACTTCGACCCTAGGGACCTCTACGCAGACCAGTGCCGTGTCGAGAAGCCTGTCCTGGCCGACGACGGGGAGAAGGTCTGCCCAGGGTGCGGAACAACCGCAGGCTATCATAGGCCAGCCTCCAGCACCCCTTCGACGAGAGGTTCCCG
>JAKAPN010000231.1 GCA_021822995.1 archaeon | reverse complement strand
AAGCTCGGGTCCAACGGCAGGGAGCGGGGTCGACAGGGGGCTCCCGGCCCTGCAACTGGCCCGCGACCGCTCCTCGGTGAAAGGCACCCCTTTCGCACCCTATTGGTGAGAGGCGCTGAGGGGGAGAAACGGACAGCCCGGGAGTTCAAATAATGACTAACAATCTCACGGAGACGGTTCGGGGTGATTATGGTTTGCTCGGAAGGGATGCCTTCCAGATTTTAGGTACTCGCTAGACTTGTTTATGGCTTTCGCCAGGATGTCCGGAATATTGGATGGGTTCTTGGACACGGCCCACTGCCAGAACCCGAAGCCCCCGTGGGCGTTGACTGCTTCAATCCACTCAGCTAGGAACTTCCGCTTTGTCTGATTTTGCTGGTTGTCCACACCCTTGACTTCAAGGATTAGGTGAGTGTCGTTGCGGAGCCTTACGAGGAAATCCGGCCAGTAGCGGTGGATGATGCCTTCCCAGACATAGTAGACTTCGAAACCGAGGTGGTCATTCTTCACCCATGCCTTGACGTCGGCACTCCGGTCGAGAAAAAACGCTTCGGTCGCCTCCCAGCGACTGTCGTAAACGCAGAAGTTGACTTGCGACTTTTTGGTCCGTTCGCAAGGTTTACCAGTGTGCCAGGGCTGCATATCCGCTGTAGAGCGAATAGGGCGGTCCCGGTCAAAGACTGGAGTGAGAGCCTCTGTATTCTCGAAGAGGATGGCCTCCCACATGTGCTGGACGATTCGGTTCATATTCAGCGTGAGGAGGATGCGCCGCTTCGCATCGTCTTCGTCATAGGCCCTGGGCGTGATTCTGATCCTGTCCGACTTCAGGAACTGCTCCACCAAGCTGATGAGCTGCGCCAGCAGGTCCTCCTTAGGGCCCTTCCAAGTCGGCTTCATCTGTTCGAATACCTCGCCCGCCGCCTCGAAGATTATTCGCTGCATCCTGAACTTCTTCTCGAGCTCCTTAAGGTCAATCTCGGAGACCTTGTTCACGTCTGGCTTCCCCTCCACTATCGGAGCGACTTCAGCCAAGGTCGCGTTGTTTGCGGCGTTCAGCGAGAGGGGCCTGACCTTGGCGAGTTCCAAGGTCAGCTTTGGAAGGAATGTCCGTTCGAAGCGGATGACGCTAGGCCACTGAATCTCGAGGCTTTCCCTTTCGGCCAGGGGTTCGATTTTCGTTTTCGGGGAGGGTGGCGGTGGAGGGGGTCCGTCATGCGCCTCATGTGGCAAGAAGGTGAACGGAACACCGAAGATATTTACGTACTCAGGGTCGAGAAGCCCCGTCGTCGGGTTGATCTCGTAAGTCAGTCGTCGCAGGCCCCTGCCGACGACCTGCTCGCACAGGAGCTGACTGGAGAAGGCTCGTAACCCCATGACATGGGTCACAGTTCGGGCGTCCCATCCTTCTGAGAGCATCCCTACCGAGATGACGTTCTGAACCTGTTCCCCTGGCTGCCCTACTCGACCCACTGTGTCGACGATTCGGCGAAGTCTCTCGGCGACCTCCTTCCTAGAGAGCTTACGTCCTCCGTTCTCCGGGTCCCCCTCACCCTCTTCCTCCGATTCGGTCGCCGATGAGGAAGGTTCTTCCTCGTCCAGTTCACTCAGGACACGCGAGTCGATGTGGATTGTCTGTTCGGGAGAGCAGAGCTCATCGATCCGAATTTTTCGGTGGTCGAACGCGTACTTGACCCGCGCAGCCGTCTCGGTTCGATTGGCAACGGAAATCATCACAGGGGGCGTGGGCTGCCCTGCCTTCTTCCAAGCAGTTGCGGCTTCCACCCAATCCTTCCCGAGCAGATAGTACCCGTTCGTGACCAGGTCCGGGAGCGGGTCCTTATCCTCTGCCTTGCGATTCAAGTCGTCTTTGACCTCCGCGTCAACGTAGATGTGGTAGAGCCTCGACTTGTAGTCCTTGCCGTACTTTCCGTCGTCCCTTACGACAACTCGGGGAGTCTTCACGAGTCCTGATTCGATTGCGTCGTTCAACCCGAAGCAACTGACGATCCAACCGAAGAGCGATTCTTGAGTGCTCTTCTTTCCACTTGGGATGAAGGGGGTCGCAGAGAAGTCGTAGCAGGCGAGTATCCCGCGAGCCCTTGCGATCCGGTCTAGTCCTGCCACCCAAACTTTGGCCTTCTCGAGCTCCTCTTGGTCCTGCTCCTTGGGATCGCTCGAGGGCGGCAAGCGCCAAGCATGGTGCGCTTCATCGTTGATGACCACTAGGTTCCGTGCGTTCGCAAGCTCTTCGAGAGCGTCGCGCGCGTAGGCCTCATCGCTCTTGGGTCCTCGCTTGTCGACTGAGTGCCGCTTAGCGAGCGCCTCTTCAGTGTCCCACTGGAGGGTGTGCCAATTAGTAACTCGAACTGCGCCCTGCCGGAGGGACTCCTCGAGCCCAGGCGGGACTATACAAAACTCGGCATAGTAGTTCCCTTCGCTTTCGGGAACCAGGACCTGGAGCCGCCTCCGAACGGTGAGTCCCGGCGCCACAACCAAGATGTTTTTCGAGAATCTGGTGTCCTGGGGTGCCGCGACTTTGTTCAGGACCTGCCATGTGATGAGCATCGCCATGACGGTCGTCTTCCCCGTCCCGGTTGCCATCATACTGCAGACTCGGCTGAAGGCACTGCCGTCCGAGGGAATCTCGATACCAACCCTTTCAGAGTCAGGCGCCTCGGCAAGCCAAACCAGGGTCTCAATCGCTTCGAACTGGCAGAAGAAGAAGTCCTTGCCCTGGCGCGCTTCCGGGTTATGCCAGTGTGTGAGAAGGCGTCTAGTGGTCCCGGAGACCCCCGGGTATCCTGCCTCACGCCACTGCTTGACGCGCGGACGGATGCGATTGACGAGGGCGATCTCAACGAAGACCCCGGGATCATCGAAAGCTTTCGAGTTCTCGGATGCGATCACGTAGCCGGCAGGCCGCCGCCCGGGGGTGCGCGTAAACGAGCGCAACTCACGCCTGTAGTGCCAAAACTCTTGGGGTTCCTTGAAGGGCGAGTTGATGATTAGATGGTCAATCTTCCCGTCAGCCA
>JAKAPN010000230.1 GCA_021822995.1 archaeon | reverse complement strand
CCCGTTGAACATCGACGACTGCACGCTCGCGTAGTCTCCAAAGGGCCTCGATTGGGCGGGGAAGCTGTCGTTCGCGTATGCCAGGTAGCCGATGAAAAGTCCAAACGCGACCGCCCCTGCGATTACTGCGACTACGACGATCTTCGCTACCGGCGTTGATCCGCGCCTCGGCGGACCGTCACCTAAGGTCGTCAAGCTTCGAAGACGACCTCATCAGGGAGAGAATCCTGTCGAAATATTTCTGGAGTTCATCCCTGAACCGCTTACGATCCCATTCCGGACTGGCCTTCTCAAGAAAATCCTCTATCCACTCGAAGTCCTCTCCTGACTTGGGGCCGAGGACGCTGACGAACGACTCGTTTCTGTAATACATGTCGTTCCCTTTATCGAACAGCGAACGCCTCTTCAGGGAGGCGACAGCGAAGGCGTTCCTGCAGAGCAGCCCGGCGTCCGCGACTGGGTCGCCGGTCGGCCTGTCAGAAACCCACTCTGCGAAGAACCTCTTCGTCATCTCTCTTTCCTTGTCCCCCATGACCGCGAACACGACGTCGTCAACCATGACGTTTTGGAGGTGGTTGAATGCGTCTATCAGATATTCGGTCTCTTTGGCTCGTAACCCATCTCGCTCTCGCAACTCCTCGACGACCTCTTCCAATATCTGGCTGTCGTGCGAGCTCGCCCCCTGCTCAGTGAAGTAGACATGCGAGAGTTCGTGCAAGACCAGCCCTCCGAGCATCTCAGAGTCGAGCGCCCATTCAGATATCAGAATCCTGTGGGTCTGTCCCTCTTTCCTCGCGTATCCCATGATCGCGAGGTTCGGTTCGACGTTCAGCGCCACCCTGGATTTGATTGGATATCCCTTCTGCTTCATCCTCCCCAACGCCCACTCCAGTGTGTTCTGTAGCTGCTTGTCCGTGCTGGCTGCCCGCATTCGTTCCGCGCGACCGCAGCCGCGCAATAAACATCTCGGTCGCACGAGCAGGGCGGGGTCACGAGGCGCAACGCTATTGAGGAGGAGCGAGAAAGTCTGGAAACATGACCGTCAAAGCATACCTGGCAGGCTCCCTCGCGGTGACGGGCGGAGCGCTGATGCTCGCGAGCGGTTACTCCTCCCGGGGGTTCCTGTACACTGCGCTCGGCTACGCCGAGCCCAGGTTCTCTGATTTCCTCAGCGGCGTCGAGTTGGGGGTCGCAGTGGTGGCTGTTTCCGTGCTGGAACTGGTGATAGCGCTGGGCGGACTGACCGTGTTGATAGGGGGATTCATGGTCATCCTCCGTCACACCACCACCGGGCGGGTCCTGATTTGGCTGGGGGGAGGCGCGGGGTTCCTCGGGCTGCTCATCGGGTTCGGATATTCTGCGTACAGGCTCGGGGGTCTTGGACCAGTGCTCGCGTATCTTCCATACTGGGTCGGACTCGCGCTGGCCGTCACCGGAAGACGCCTGGCCAAGGGCACGTGAGAAGCCGCGGGCGGCGTTTGAACGGTGCGTTGCGCCCCACCCCCATGCGGGACCATGAAATCGGTGACCAAAGACCGCGAGCGGCCCTTACCGCTAATGGTAGATTGAACTGTTCCCTGCCTGCCTCGGCGGGGCGACCGGGAGCGCCTTCGAGCGGAGCTCCGTCAGATCCACATCCAGACCGGTCATGCCTCTCAAGATGTCAAGGAGTTTGATCACAGACCTGGTGTGCGGGCTCGGCTCCCCGTGGTCTACTGAAAGCTTGAACCCCTTGACTCCGACATCCTTCGCCATCGCGACGACCATCGAAGCGAAGAACGGCGCTGGTTCGTCGCTCAGAATCTTCACCCCGTGCTTTTTCAGCTTCGCGACCCCTGCCGGGTCGGTCGCGAACCCGCCTGCTTGGGGGTCTGCCTCCGGAGGGAGCGGGTTCTCAGTCCACCTCGCTCCGACAGAATACAGCTCCTTCACGCCCATCGACTGTGCTTTCTGCAGGACGAATTCGGCGAACTCATACTGCTCGTCTACTGGGCTCACGTCACCAGCGAAGAGGACGACGTCACGTTTCCCTCGGAGGCGGTAGAAGCTGCACTCGGGGAGCGAGGACACGCCATCGCCCCTGATCAAAACCTCCGGCGGGAACGCCGAGGACCTCACAGTCCCCAGTAACTCGTTGTCCATCTTCTCGACCAGATAGCTTCCCATCTCGCGGGCCTGAGAATAGAGCGCCCTGTACTGAGGCATGGACGTCGATACGGCTACGACCATGGCCGGGTCTTTCAGCCTAGGTTTCCCGACCTCCTTGTAGTCGATCCACATTTTGCTGGCTGAATTGCCGCCGCGCGTATTTTAACCATTGGCCGATGGAACGACGCCTCCGTGACCCCGGGTCGTCCCACCAGCTCCCGGCGGCCCTGCGGCGTGCTGATCCCTTCCGCACTCACAGGCGCCGCCTGCGCCAAAACATCTGCCAACGTGGCGATTAAATAGAAGACAGGGGGGAACCGACCCAACGGGTTCATGACCGCCTACTGGACTACGCTTTCTCACAACGGGGTCAACTTCCCGGACCTGTATCAGCCCCAGGGGTACAACATCCTGGTCAAAGGTAAGCGGGTCCCTTTGACGGCGCTGGCCGAAGAGATGGCCTACAGCTTCGCCAAGAAGAAGGACACGCCTTATGTGCAGGACCGAGTGTTCAGAACGAACTTCCTCTCCCACTTCCTGAAGCAGCTCCCGGACTGGTGCAGGAGCGCGAGTTTCGACGACCTCGATTTCTCCGCTCTGAACCGGAGGGTCGACGATGAAAAGGCGGAGAAGGAGGGGATGAGCAAGGAACAGAAGAAGGCTCAGGCGGCGGCAAGGAAGGAAAGGCGGGATGCGCTGAAGGCGAAATACGGGAAGGCAATACTTGACGGGAAGGAGGTAGACATCGCAAATTGGATGGTCGAACCGCCGGGGCTCTTCATGGGGAGGGGACAGCACCCGCTCAGGGGAAAGTGGAAGCCGAGGGTGGGCCCCCAGGACGTCGTGCTCAACTTGGGCGAATCCGCCAGGGTCCCGCCGGGAGCTT
>JAKAPN010000229.1:436-3036 GCA_021822995.1 archaeon | reverse complement strand
AAAATACCCTTCCTCTGGTCTGAAGATCTGCTGGAAGATGGGACCTACATAGCGTTCATGTACGTGCCGCTGACGGACTTAATGGCGGTCTCAGCTTATGTCAACGACGTGGCGCCGCACCTTGCTTCTAGGCTCGAGTTTGGTTTCGTGAAGCCCACAGAATCCTACTCCTTCACGATCCCGTACAACATGTATCAAGGGGGCCAGTGGAAGTTCAATGTCAAGCAGATGGTCAAGGCCCTCCAGAAAGGCTCTGTTATTCCTCAGCAAAAATAGGGAAGACGACCCCGGCGACTATGGGGTCGTCCCGCCTATTCCATCCAAGGGTCCAAGGTACAGGCCGTGGGCAGAGGCGAACGCGGCGAACGCCGGTAGGGCCACGGCGACCAGGAACAGCCCGACCCGAACTTTGGTATCGACGGTCATGTTCACCACCGTTTACCCAAGTTACTAGTTCCGCGCTTTCATCAAGAATATCAGTTATCTCTCCGATTATGCTCGACAATCGCGCATAACTCCTTTGAAAAACGGACCTCGCGCGCGGGCGCCCGCCGCCAAAGACCTATCTAGACCAGTGTTTCCACTGTTTTGTACTTGTCCAGAGAAATCGACGAAATCTTCCGCAGGGCCAAGGAGGGGAGGCCGCTATTCGTCAACCGAGATGCGTTGAGTCCCGACTTCGTACCGCCACGCTTACCTTTCCGGGACCCGCAGACGAGGGCAGTGGCGCAAACGCTGGCGCCGATTTTGAGGGGCGCGAAGCCATCTAACCTCCTCCTGTACGGCAAGACCGGCACTGGGAAGACCGCGGTGACGAACTACGTCCTCGAGAGACTCAAGACCGAAGCCAACAATCCCAGTCTGGTACTCGCATACGTAAACACCCGGCTGGCAGACGGAGAGTACAGGACGCTAGCGGACTTCGCGCGTTTCCTCGATCTGAGCAAGGGCAAGCAGATACCACTCACAGGGCTTGCGATAGGAGAGGTGGTTGACCGCATCTTCGAGAACATCAGGACTAACAAGAAAAAGGTCGTACTGGTCCTCGACGAAATCGACTACTTGGTCAAGCTCTTCGGCGACGACATACTCTATGCCTTCACACGTTCCGGGAACAAACTGGCGCCGGGTTTCCTCGCGATCGTCGGCATATCTAACGACCTGAAGTTCAAGGAAGGGCTGGATCCACGGGTTCTCAGCAGCATGAGCGAAGAGGAGCTTGTCTTCCCACCGTACACAGTCGACGAACTGAGGGAGATACTCAAGGAAAGAGCAGGGGCGGCGTTCAGGCCCTCCGTCGCTTCGGCAGCGGCCATCAACCTCTGCGCCGCGATGGCTGGGTCGGAGCACGGAGACGCCCGGCGTGCCATAGATCTCCTGCGGATTGCCGGCGAAGTGGCCGAACGCGAGGGACTCGGAGAAATCGACGAAGCATGCATCAAACAAGCGTCGGCGAAGATGGAGGTCGACAGGGTAGACGAGGCAATACGCTCTCTGCCCGTGCAGACCAAAGCCATCCTCTACGCGGTCTCTAGGTTCGACGGAGGGACCAACACAGGCGAACTATACTTGGCGTACAGCACCCTCTGCAAGAGACTGGGGATCGAGACTCTCACCCAGAGGAGGCTGAGCGGGATACTTGGGGACCTCGACCTGCTCGGGTTGGTGGAGGCGTCAGTCGTGAGCAAGGGGCGGCGGGGGAGGACCAAGAAAATCCAGTTGCTCATCAGCAAGGACACGCTAACGAAGACGCTATCAGAAGACGTCGCCTTCGAAGCGGCGACCTGACTAAGAGGCAGAAAAGCCAGCGGCGCCGAAGTTCCGTCTTAGCACCTTCAGTGTAGACAGATCGACGACCGGCACGATGCTTGGCGTGGGCTCGAGGCCCATGTTGGACTGGAAGTTGGTCTGCGCCTGCCAAGTCCCCGAGTTCACCAACAACGTACCTCTGTAGGAAAGTTCGCCATAGGTGTGTACGTGCCCGACATGGAAAACGTCAGGGACCTGATCCACAACCAAGTAGTCGCGAAGCTCAGGGGAGAGGGCGGTGCGCTTGCCGTACGTCGGGGCGAGGTGTCTCGCCTTCAGTAGTAACTTCATGGCGTCGGTGGGCCTGTCATAGGCGAGGTTCGGCGTAGTGGCTATCACGTCGTCGAGGCTCTTCCCATGGTAAATCAAAAACGTCGTACCATGCAGCTTGACATATGCAGGGTCGCCGACCCACCTGACGTTGTCCATGGCGTAAAGCGATTCGGCCATATCCACAGAGACCGCGGGCTGGGGGAGTGCCTGTCTGACCGCATCATGGTTGCCTGGGGAAACAACAATCTGGATGCGCCCAGGAATCTGCTTGAGCAGGTCGGCGACCATGGCGTACTGCTTCTTTGGGTCTCTTTCGGCGAGCTGGAATTCCTGCCCAGGATATACCCCGACGCCATCGACGAGGTCCCCTGCTATCACCAGGTACTTGATCCGGCTGACGACGTCTTCGTCCCCAAGGTTTCCATTAAGCCACATCAGAAACCGATGAAAATCATCAGAAAGGAACATCCGGCTACCTACATGCAGGTCGGATAGGAGGACGGCATATGCTCTATGAG
>JAKAPN010000229.1:0-426 GCA_021822995.1 archaeon | reverse complement strand
GGACCACCGAATCGGTGTACAGGCCTCCAGACTTGCCTCTGCTGACTTCGACCACGATCATGCTGTCCAGCGGCGCCTCCAACGCGGCCCTTTCGACGAGGGCGTCCTGACAGACGACTCTCAGCGACCCGGACGGGTCGTCGATTTGGAGCTCTACCATTCCCCGCCTGCTAGAGCGGCTTGCGAGCAGCCCTGCGACCTTGACCCTCTTGCCCGGGGCGAGGCTCTTCGTAGCCGACACGCTCGCGCTGTTCTTGGTGTCGAGCCGTTCCTTTACAATCGAAAACAACCGCTGATATCTATCATGAAACAATCTCCCAAACCCCTCTATGCCTTCGACCGGGGCAATGGCAGGCGTGGGGTCGGACAGAACCTCTACCTCGGCCGGCTCGTCAAACCCCTCCTTTTCATGAGCCTGCGGCGCCT
>JAKAPN010000228.1 GCA_021822995.1 archaeon | reverse complement strand
TCGCACGCGGGAGAATCCAAGGGGTCCCAAGGTCGGGGGTTCAATTCCCCCCCGGTCCACTCCAATCAGTATTGTGCGCTTACCAGCTCCTTGAATACCGGATAGAGCGCCAGCGTCGCTCCCGCGGCTGCGACCCCGGAGCCTATGAACACTGTGCTAACCGTGGTGAGCCCTGCCAGGACTCCGGCTAGGACCGCAGCCACTGGCTGAGCGCCGGCCAGAGTGGCACCGAGGACGGTGTTCACCCTCCCCAGCATCTCCCCCGGGATGCGTGCTTGTATCACGGTGCTGATGGGGACGTTTACTGCGGCGAGCACGACCCCGACGGCCACGAAATCTGCAAACGCGACCGGTATGCTGGTGACCAGGCCTGCTGTCGCTATAAGGAGGCCAATTCCCATTATACCGAAGAAGACGAGCTTTCCGACATACCTCCTGAAGTTCACTTTGCCAATCAGGACAGAGCCGACGACCACCCCCAGCGCGAAGGCGGACAAAAGGAAGCCGTAGGTGGACGCGTTGCCGTGAACTGCGAACTTCGCATATGGGGCCAGGAGGGTGGAAGCTGCGGTGAAGAAGAAGTTGACCAGAAGCCCGAGAACCATGATTTCGAGGAAAAGCTTGTTCCCGCGGACGTATCTGATGCCTTCCTTGAAGTCTACTGAGAAGCTGGCCCGGGGACCGGTCGGGTCTGATGAAGCGCCTCTTGGAACCCCATATGGCTTTGCTATGAGAATCAAAATGAAGGAGGCGGCGAAGAACGTCAGGCTATCATAGGTGATGGGGACCACGGGACCCAGGGCATAGATTATGATCCCTCCTGCGCTGTATCCCACTAACTGGTTGAAGGACTGGCTGAGCGTGAACAGCCCGTTGGCCGCCCCCAGGTCTCCCTTCCTTACCATCCGGGGCATGATAGCTCCGCTCGCAGCTCTGTAGAACTGGGCGCCAGTATAGAGGGCCAGGACCAGGACGATGAGAACCGCGTAGTGAAGCGAGCTTAGCAGGTAAAGGACAGAAACAACCGCGGTGATGGCGCCCTGGAACAGGTTGCTCACGACCATGATGTTCCGTCTGTTGACTCTGTCGGCATAGACACCGGCCAAGGGAGAGATTAGGACGGCGGGGACGAGCACTGCGGCCTGGGTGAGCCCCACGAGGACGGTGGAACCCGTGGTTGCCAAGACGAGCCATAGGAGGGCCACATCGAAGACGGCGTCCCCAGACTGGGAGATGAGCTGGCCCACGAAGAGGTGCGAGAAGGGTCTGTTCTTCAGGAGGGCGGAGTAGCTGGGCTTCGACTCGTCGGGGACTTCCGCCACGGGCCTGGTACAGGCAGGGGCCGATATATTGTCGGCTCACAGAAAGTGATTGACCGTGCAGCAACCAGTCAGACGGCGGGAGCGGTGGAGGGAGCGGCAGATAATTGGGATGACCGGCCCTACGTAGAACGATAGAGCAGATGATACCAACCGGTACCTATGAGGGCGTACACGGCTCCTGCTACCAGGAGACAGACGAACTCGGCGTTCGCTCGTAGCGGCTACTGGACTGCGACGTGCGCCTCGGCCTCCGACAGGCCGAGCTGTGTCCCCAGGTCTGCGCGGAGCCCCTTGTACCTGTTGCGGACCGTCACCTCAGTTACACCTGCCGCTTCCGCGATGTCCTTCTGAGTCTTGACCTCGCCCTCCATTACCCCGGCGAGGTACAAGGAGGCAGCCGCCAGCCCCATGGGGGACTTGCCCGCGGAAATCTCCTTCTCCTCTGTGATCCTGACTATCTCTATGGCCTTGCGGGCGACCCTTTCCGACAGCCCGACGCGGGACGCTATCCTGTTCACGTTCCTGGCGGCGTCTGCAACCGGCATCGTGAGGTCCATCTCCCTGAGGAGGATTCGGTAGTCGCGCGCGACCGCCTTCCTGTCGAGGTTGTTGGCTTCGGCTATGTCCTTGAGCGTCCTAGGGGTTTCCGTGTCGCGCATGGCCGCGTAGAGCGAGGCCGCTGATATGCCGATGATGGATCGGCCTCTGAGGAGCCCCCTCTCGAGGGCCTTCCTGTAGATATAGGCAGCGCGCTCTCTCACCGCCTGAGATACGCCTAGCTTGTCGGCCATCTTCTCGAGCTCGCGCAGGGCTATGCTCAGGTTCTTCTCTTGATTGCCGAAGGCGGGGGAACGGTTGTCCCACTTCCTCAACCTGTCAATCGTGCTGCGCATGGGAGAAGCGAAAGCGCGACCTGAGGCGTCCCTGTTGGAGCCACCTATCATGGTCGACAGCCCCATGTCCCTGTAGGTTATGGAGATCGGCGCGCCGCCCCTGGCCCTGTCCGCCCCCTTCTCGTCCCCGAAGTTGCGCCATTCGGGGCCCTGGTCCACCGACTTCTCCGTGATCACGTAGCCGCAGTTGTTGCAGGAGAACTCGCCGGTGTTGACGTCCTCGACTAGCGTCCGCTTTCCACAGTGGGGGCACCTGTCTGAAACTTGAAGAACAGATGTTCTAGTATATCTCATATCTATTCACTCAGTGGCTAGTATACAACTTTGAGTATATAAGTGCGGTAGTATTCTCTGCATTAGTAGCGAAACCTGAGCATACCAATGGAACATGATTCTAAAGAGAATCTTGGCCACAGGTTCGGGACGTCCAAGCCTTGGCCGCGTTCGCGCTTCTTTTCAGAAGCCCTGTCCTCACTAGCTCCTTCCTTACTGCAAGTCCCGTGGTAACAGAACGCCGGTGCGAGAGCCGTCAGTCCCCTTGTAGCGCTCCCGCGGGAAGGCTGGAAACAAGTCTAGCCAGGGGCGGGGACGACATAGAGCGACAGTCTGTCGGCCGCATCTCTGGAAGCAGGCGTCCACCAGTCGAAGGTCCAGACGTATGATACCACCCTCGCTCCCGGCCGCAACTCAGACAAGAGTTTCGGCATCAGTCTCTGGTTGGCGCCCTGGGAAAGGAAGACCGTCACCACGGTAGCCTCGAACCCATGTAGAGGTTCCAGTCGGTCCTGACCTTCACCCGCCTGTCCTCAAGTATCGCCCTGGTCCGCCAGCATTCCGGCTCCCTAGAAATCTG
>JAKAPN010000227.1 GCA_021822995.1 archaeon | reverse complement strand
CAGGCTCTTCAGGTCGCAGATAGACTGCAACTACGTCGAGGTCAAGGGGAAGGAACCCGATCAGGTGCTGGTGAGCAAAGAGGACGAGGAGCTGATAAGGAAGATCGCCGGGTCTTCGGACGCCTATGACAGGCTGATCAACTCGGTGGCCCCAGTGATTCTCGGTCACGAGTCTGAAAAGGAGGCGATACTCCTCTTGCTCGCCGGCGGGAGCGCCACGGTCCTCCCGGACGGGACAAAGCTGAGAGGGGACATCAACGCGCTTTTCGTGGGGGACCCCGGGACTGGGAAGTCCGAGATGCTGAAGTTCGCTTCGCAGGTGGCGCCGAGAGGGCTCTATGCGTCGGGGAGGGGGACGACCGCCGCGGGGCTTTCGGCCGCCGTGATCAGGGAGAAGAACGTCCTGATGCTCGAAGCAGGAGTCGTCGTGCTGGCCGACCAGGGGATCGCGGCCATAGACGAGTTCGAGAAGATGAAGCCAGAGGACAGGACCGCTCTTCACGAGATGATGGAACAGCAGACGGTCACGATAGCGAAGGGGGGGATCTACGCCACCCTCAACGCCAGGACGGCGATACTCGCGGCGTGCAACCCGTTGCTCGGCCGGTACAACCCGTTCCAGAACCTCATCGAGAACATCGGGACCCTCCCCATCCCGCTGCTGACCAGGTTCGACATCATCTTCGTGTTCAGGGACCAGCCCACCCCCGCGGACGACGAACGCCTCGCGAGCCACATCCTGTCAGTCCACGCCCGCAGGACGTACACCGTCCCCCCACCGATCGAGTTCAGCCTCCTCAAGAAATACCTCACCTTCGCCAAGAGGATCTCTCCGACCTTGACAAAGGGGGCAAGTGACAGGATACGGGAGTTCTATCTTGAGTTGAGGAGGGCGAGCAGCGCGGAAGACGCCATCCCCCCGACTCCCAGGACCCTCGAGGCGCTGATCAGGATCTCCACGGCGAGGGCCAGGGTGCTCCTAAGAGAGGAGGTCACCGAGGAGGACGCGCTCGCCGCCATCGCTCTGATGAACAGGATGGTTGAGGACATACTCACCGACGCCACCACGAAGAAGACTGACTTTGGGATCCAGATGGGCAAGCCAGCAGGGGAGGCCAAGAACCTCAGGGCCGCGCTCGAGATATTGAAGAGCCTCGAAGGGGCGGAGAAGAAGCCCGTGGAGCGCAAGTCGTTCAAGGACGAGCTGGTAAAGGCGAAGTTTTCGGACGAAGACGCCGAGAAGATGATCAGGACCATGTTCAGGGAAGGCATGGTGTACGAGTCCAAGCCGGGGTTCATCCGAAGGCTGGGCACATAGACCTGGGTCGTTCCTTTGAGGCTAGAGGAAGTCAGCGTACCTGACGAGCTGCGACAGTACTTCAAAGAGAAGGGGATAACGGAGCTCTATCCACCCCAGGAGCAGGCCGTCCGAGCCGGGCTGCTGGAGGGGAAGAGCCTGGTGGTGTCGTCGCCCACAGCTTCTGGGAAAACTCTCCTGGCGCTCATGGCCGCATACATAAAGGCGAGGCAGGGGCGCAAGGTGGTGTACCTGGCCCCGCTGAGGGCCCTGGCGTCGGAGAAGTACGCCGAGTTCTCGGAGCTGTCTAGGTTCGGAATAAGGACCGGCATCTCCACGGGTGACTACGACTCCAGCGGCGAAACGCTGGGGAGGTCGGATGTCATCGTGCTGACTAACGAGCGGTTCGACTCTGTGATGAGGCAAAGGGTGTCGTGGATCAACACCGTGGGGCTGTTCATCGCCGACGAGGTCCACCTGGCAGGCAACGACAACAGGGGGCCCACCCTGGAGATGATATTGACCAAAGTGCTCCACCTTGGACTGGACGCCCAGTTGCTTGCGCTGTCCGCTACCATCAGCAACGCTGGGGCGCTTGGAGAGTGGCTCCATGCGAAACCGGTGGAGATGGACTGGCGCCCGGTGCCGCTGAGGGAAGCGGTGTACGACTACGGGCGGGTGGTGTTCACGGACGGGGAGGAGAAGCCGATCCCCAGGTCGACTTATGGGGCGCCCATCGACGTTGCCATGGACACGGTCAAAGAGGGAGGGCAGGCGCTCGTGTTCGCGAGCACGAGGCGGAGAGCGGTCAGTCTTGCGACCAGGGCGGCCGAACTGACCCAGAAGAGGCTCAGCCCGGAGGAGAAGAAGGCGGTCTCTGAGGCGTCGAGGCGGATACTCGGCTCGGGAGAGGAGACGAGCCTGAGCAGGCTCCTGGCTGAGGTGGTGGCCAAGGGCTCGGCGTTCCATCACGCGGGGCTCGAAGGGGAGCACAGGAGGATAGTGGAGGAGTACTACAGGGCCAGGGCGATCAAGCTCCTGGCGGCCACCCCCACCCTGGCCGCTGGCGTCAACCTACCTGCGAGGAGGGTCGTGATAGCCGACATGACGCGCTACGACGTGTCCCAGGGCGGAAACTCGGAGATCTCTGTGCTGGAGTACAGGCAGATGGCGGGGAGGGCAGGAAGACCCCAGTACGACGACCACGGCGAGACGGTGATGGTCCCCCCTCCGTCGCAGCCGGCGGCGGACTTTCTAGAACACTACACGAAGGGAGCCCCCGAGCCGATCAGGTCAAGGCTCGCGGACGAGTCGGCGATGCGGTCCCATACCCTTGCCACCATCGCGACCGGGAGAGGGCTGTCCAAATCCGACCTGGACGCACTGTTCGCAAAGACGCTGCTGGCGACTCAGGTCCGCCCGGCAGAGTTGAACAGGATGACAGAGAAGGCCCTCGGATACCTCCTGGCCGAGAGGCTGCTGGAGTCTCATGGAGGGCTGTTCTACGCGACAGACTTCGGGCAGAGGGTGTCGGTGCTCTACATCGACCCGGCGACAGCGGTGATGTTCAGGGAGGGAGTGAAGCACGCAGAGGTAGGGAAGGACTACGCCGCGGGGCTCCTCCACCTCGTCGCATCGACACCGGATTTCGAGCCCAAGTTCCCCCTCCGTTCGAAGGACTACGAAGAAGCCATGGCGTTCCTGGAAGAGCACTCCCAAGAGATGCTCCAGAGGCATTCCACGAGAGAGTTCGCCGACTACGACAGGGCGCTTCAGGA
>JAKAPN010000226.1 GCA_021822995.1 archaeon | reverse complement strand
TCCGATCTCATCACAAGCCCCGCCGCCTTCAGCATCAGGGGGTTTGCCGGGTCTGCGATCGAGTTCTCGACCATCCCCCTTACCTTCTCCGTCACCGCGAGTATCGACTGGTCCTCTTCGGCCCGCCCCTTCTTCGACTGGGACACCCCCCAGAGCGAGAGCAGGAGCTTCGAGGCGGTCCTCATCCCTCTGCTTTCGATGTCGTCGAGCTCGGTCATCCTGAGGGAGCCTACCGCATTGGCGAAAGCGACGTCATTCATGACCCCCGGCCAGTGCTCCCGCGCCGCCAGGGTCACGCGGTAATCCTCCAGCATGGAGATCGTGAAAATCGCCGGATATCGTTCCTTGTCCTTCGCCCACTTTGCGAGCGGCTTCAGGTTCCCGTAGGCGACATGGAAGGCCGCATGATAGAGCGACGCGCGGTAGAGCCGCCACAGGGTCGCCCACCCCTGGTCGTCCGCGTCTGCGAACAGCCCCTGCACCGACACCACCCCCTCCTTCTCCTTCCTGGGCATCGGCACCTTCACCACGTACCCCTCTCCCTCGAGCCCGAGCGTGGGCCGGGCCGAGCTCTCGCTCAGCAGAAGCCTGAACCCGGTCTGGTCAGCGCCCGAAATACTAGAGAAAGCCGACCAGGAGTACTCGAGGAGGTTCATCGGTCACCGACTTCACTTGTCACCGACAACCATCTTTACGACGCGCCTGACGTTGTTCTGGACCTCGGGGTCGTCCGCCGTGAGCGCGATTATGGTCTCCTCCGCAGCTGACGCGGGCGTCAGCCCGTCGGCCACGAGGGTCCCCCAGTTCACCAGGTCGCCCACCGAGGGAGCATACGGGAGGTCGCCCGACTTGTACTGCCTGCGTATCTCCGCTGCCACCCTCACGAGCTTTTCGGCGACCGGGTTGTCTATCTTCGCCCGCTGCGCTATCATCTCCACCTCGTCCTGCGCGATCTTGCTCCCCACGCTGAGGTAGTCGAAGTCGATCCACACGGTCATCCTGCGCCTGAACGCGGCGTTGAGGGGCTTCGTCCCTGCGAACTCGGCCGAGTAGGGGTTCATGCTGATTATGACATACCCGTTCGGGTGCCTTGGGATCACCTCGTTGTCGCGCTCGTTGAGGACCATGTGCCCTCTGGTGTCTAGTATCGGGTTGAGCCTGGTGGCGATGTCCTGCTTCATCATGTTCGCCTCGTCGAGGTACAGTATGCCTCCGTACCTGCACCACGACACGATCTGTCCGTCTATCCAGTTCTCCTTCCCGAGGCCGACGAACCTGCCGAAGAGGTCGTAGACCGACGTCTGCAGCCCGCAGTTGATCTCCCAAAGCGGCAGTCCGGCGAGCTCAGAGACGAGGTACGTGATGTGGGTGTTGTGGGTGACGACCCCGCCGTCCCCCGCTACGAATGTCTGCGTCCCCGGAACCTCGAAGTCGTAGACCCAGCCGGAGTAGGCAACGGTCTCCAGTCCCGCGATCCGCTCCCATTTGGCGGGTGACCCTCCAGCTCCCGAGCTGATGGCCCCTCCCGTTGCGACCTCGACGAAGGGGGACGGAGCTGCCCCGACGACCGGTATCAGGACCCCTTCCTTCAGGTCGGCCGCTTTGACCGTCCCGCCGAAGGTGACGAAGGAATGATCTTTGGTGGCCGTGATCGACTGCCCGGAGGTGGTGGTCACCTTCACCAGCTCGCCGCGGTGGCGTGTCCGGGCCAGCGCGGCCGGTTCTCCCCATCGTATCTTGCCGCTGGCCTGGTCGAAGGTGAGCACGAGTAGGCGGGACCTCTTCGGGCGTACGACCTCCCAGCCGGCCTGCCCGACCGCCGGGCCGCTCGTTTCTTCGATCATCCTGAACAGCTCTTCGACCGTCATGCTGACCGGAACGCCGTCAAGAAGCGCGTCGATGTGCTCCGAGCCGGCAACGCTCTTCCCGGTCCCCGATGGCCCGATGAGCGCGCACTGCTTGAAGTGGTAAAGCGCCCGCATTATCCTCTCCACGTAGTTCTCGCCGTGCTCCACGTAGCCGGGGGTCCCCTTCGGGACGAGCGCCTGGAGCGAGGGCCCCATCGAGTACCCTTCCGAGAGGTTGTACTTCTCAACCTTGTACCTGGCTTTCAGGTCGTCCTTGCCGAAGCGGGGTTTCAGCGAGATCTTGACCGACAACCTGGCGTTGTCTCCCTCCGTCTTCGTGCTGCTCGTCCCCTGCGCCTCCTCGGAGTGAGACATTCGCCTGGTTCGTTGGCTGGTCGCATAAAATGGATTGCGAACCGGAATTATGAATTCGAAATCTATGGTTGTTAAATACCGTTGAGACGCTTCACGACGGGTAACTTGGTCCAGGTAGACGTACTCGTGAAGGGGATAGAGGCCAACAAGACCGCGGAGGAAGTGAACGAGTCGACCCAGGTGACGTTCAACGTGAACTCTTCGATCAACGAGGCGGACCGGGGGCCGGGGTTCCTCAACCTGAAGTTCTCCATGGACATCGAGACCCAGCCGGCGGCAGCCCGGATATTCGTGTCGGGGACCGCCACCCTGAAGGGGAAGGAAGACGAGATAGACGCGGTCCTGGAGGCGAAGGAGAAGGACGGGACGACGCCGACCCTCTTCATGAAGATCTACCAGCGGGTGTACCCCACCATGTACCTCCTCTGCGGGTCGTTGAAGATCCCGTATCCGGCGCCGGGGCTCCTGAGGCTCAGCCAGATGGCAAGCGCGGAGGAGACAGAAGCCGTTGCCCGGTGAAAACATCCCTCCGGCAGCAGAGAATAAGATTTCCCATAGATTTAAGTGGGAAAAGTTCTGACCGTTCTAACTTAGGCGGTAGCCAAGCATGCAGAAGCCAGAAACCGCGGCCCGTGACACGAGCTACAAGACTGCTGAACTGGTAAAGCTCATCTCAGAGATAGGCCCGGACATCCCAGAGATATCCAGGCGGCTGGGGCAGTTCAAGGAGTCCGTCAGGTACAGGTACAAGGAGAAGGTGCTCGGCAGGGGGTTCGGGGTCCAGGCTTCGATAGACCACGAGAAGCTGGGGCTGCGCAGGGTCATGTTCTTCGCCGACTTTGGGCCGCAGTACAAGCAG
>JAKAPN010000225.1 GCA_021822995.1 archaeon | reverse complement strand
GTCGAGGGCGGAGGCGGCGACCAGAGTCGCGAAGAACCCTACTGTGATGCCGATGTACAGGTCCAGCGGATAACCGAAGAACAAATCGACTTCAGCCGGCGAGCCCCTGCGAGTCGCCGTCGTATTTAAGAAAAGGGAAACCCCTCTGGATGGTTCTGTCTAATTGGCGGCTGGCGACCGACTTTCGACTCTTGGTCTGCTGTCCAAAGTCAGTCGGTGGAAGTCAACGGATTCCATGTTGCATCTACAGGTGAGTTGTAAGGCTCCAACCCGAACTGAAGGTTGCATAGCAATGTGGACATCCGGCCTCCTCGTCCTTTGGTATGAGGAAGACGCTGAGAGTTCGAGAATTAATGCTTGAGGTGCGCGGCTCTGCTGACTAGGGATTGATGGCCTCAATGAATGACGGACATGAGCCAGACATTCACGGCCAGGTTCACAACAGCGAGGATGAAAGCCTTCGCGGTCGAAGCACCAAGGATTTCGTCAAACCCTTCCAAGAGACCGTAAATGGCATAGAGAGAGAATCCAATGTCGATTATCAAGATCAAAGTGGGGAACAAGGCATCGAGGAAGGCTTGCACAACCAACCAGACCATGAACGCCTGGATGATATCAGGAACTTCTCGCTGTATTGCCCGGGATATGGAATCTATTTCGTCGAAGATGCCTGACAACTCAGACGAGCTTCGGAAGTCTCCCGCGGAGTTGAACTCGAATGCGCGGACTTTCCTGACGAGGTTGGGCGTTCTCGATGTAGTCCGTCAAGGCACCCCTGAGTTCCTGAATCGAGGGCCTTCTCCCTTCACGTTCCTTCCATTCGGCGTAAAACCTGACAACGAAAATCCTTGGCACCCCGAGTTCGAAGGCCAATTTCTTGAGGTTCTTGCCTATTCTCATGCCCTTAACCGCGCGGGTTCTTTCGGAGCCTTTGTGAGTTCAACTTCAAGGAAGGGCGGCAACTTGAGTTTGACGCTCTTGACTCCCCACTTTCGCTTGGGCTTCTCCAGCTTCCGATACCTTTCGGGTCTCCGCTGAACTTGAATCCTGTATGTCAATCTAACTCAGCCTCCTCTTCGTCTTCCCTTCCATCTAAGTCCCTTCTGCTCTCCAGCTTCGGGTCAAGGTCGTCGTTCACGAGCGCCTTCGCCAATTCCGTTCCGAAGATGCCGAGTCCGTGAAAGAGGATACTCCAGCCGTCAGGCTTCTTCTTGCCGAGTTCCCTTTTGAGTCCTTTTTCGAGTACTGAACCTGTGCCATCGGCTATCCCATAGGCTATTTCGTCCAGCGGGTTAGGTTCACGGCTCATGGCAAGAACGTCCCCGCCACGAAAGTCAGGACTCCGAGAGTTGCGAGTTGGAATGGAAACTTCCGCTTCTTCGTTGTTCCGCCAGTCAATACCGCAAGCAGGATCACCGCAAAGCCGACGAGTTGTATTGGGCCATCCATACCGTAATCGGGCTCTCCATACCATACGGAGCATATATAAAACCTCGCTTCTATACCGTAAACTGACGAACATGCCAGCTTCGGGATACAAGAGCGTCACGGTCAGCGACGACACCTATCAACTCGCCACACAAATTGCCAACCAAGAGGACGTGAGCATCACGCAGGTCATCACAGAGGCGGTCAAGAGATACTTCTCCAAGCGAATCGACGAGGAACGCGTCGTCAAACTGGCGGTCAAGGCAGTCAAGGCAGTGGAAGCGGGCACCGAGTAGCCCGCTTCCCCTCCGTTTTAATCGGCGGGTGCACCTGAACCTAATTCGACTTCTTCCTGACGACGCATGTGACCTTCTTGGGTTCGCCGAGCTCGTTGCGAAACGCGAGGCGCGGCAAGTGATGGAGATGGTTGATACCGTTCAACCCCTTTGAGCCTGCAGTCGACCGGAGAGTGATGTGGGGCCGGAAGAAACAGTTAGGCGGACCGACTTGAGAAGACACTGACACCAACCGCGAGGTAAACTGGGGCACACCAACCGACCTTGGACAGCAGACCAAGAGTCGAAAGTCGGTCGCCAGCCGCCAATTACACAGGACCTTCTGTATGTCCGGGCCCTAGCGCCCCAGCGCGCGGTCAAGCTCCCTTCTCAGGAGCCGCGCCACAGTCGAGCCGTCGGCCTTCCCGCGGACTTCCTTCATGACCTCCCCCATCAGGGGGGAGAAGGCGGCCTCCCCTTTCTCGGAGACGAGGGGGCCTTCCCTGGCGACCACTTCCCTCACGACCCGGCTCACCTCCTCCTCCGAGAGCCCGGCCAGCCCCAGGAGCTTCACCGCCTCGTCGACTGAAATTCTCTTTTCCGCCGAAGCCCTGATGATCTCCGGGAGGGCCTCCTTCGCAGC
Source organism: archaeon (assembly GCA_021822995.1). GTDB lineage: Archaea > Thermoproteota > Nitrososphaeria > Nitrososphaerales > Gagatemarchaeaceae > UBA183. The sequence continues at coordinate 735 of JAKAPN010000225.1, read as the reverse complement.
CTTGCCCGCGTCCACAGCCTCCAGGGCGGCGACCAGGATCCCCGGCCCCAGCCCCGTCACGGGGACTCCCTCCCTCTCCAGGCGGACCGGGAGGTCGACCAGCGACGACGCGATGAAGGACGGCTCCAGCTTCAGCCTCGCGGCGAGGGGGCGGAACTCGGCCGCGCTCTCCGAGTCGTAGAGCTTGAGCGCGAGGTCCCGGCTCAGCGCGAACTGCTTCTGGAGCCTGTCAACCACCACCGTCCACGGTTCCGGCTTTTCCGCGGCGACCCGCTCCCTGAACGCTCTGGTTATCTTGACGTCCTCGATGTCTGTCTCCGGGTACATCCTCTGCGAACCCGGCCTGGGGCGCATGTAGCGGGTCTCCCCGGCGTCGGTGGCAGCCCTGGTCTCGGCTGGGACCCCGGACGCCGCCTCCCCCAGCCTTGCCTCGATCAGCGGGACGACCCGCTCGACCGTCTCGGCCCTCCCGGCGACTAGTATCAGCGCGTCGGCCGTCCCAGCCCCCAGGGCGGACGCCAGGGCGCCCCTTTCCTCCTCCGAGACCCCCTGCTTCCCGAACTCGTCGGAGTGGATGACCCCTCCGAGGGAGTTGGCCCGGGCGACCTCCGCCACCTCCTTCCCCAGCCTCACCCCCGGCTCGGGCTCCCAGCCGAGGACCCCCGCGAGCCCCCGGGCCGCTATGCAGTACACCGCGCCCCCCTCCGCCACCGCCCGCTGCACTACCCCCGAGGA
>JAKAPN010000224.1 GCA_021822995.1 archaeon | reverse complement strand
GCGGGTCGAGCTGGACATGATGAAGAACCTCGTGAGGTCGACGTCATCCGAAATCAAATCTCAGGTAAGCTATGCTGGAAAGAGCCCCATTGGCGCGATCTACTCCATGAACCTCTCGACGATGTCCCTCGCCGGCAGGATGAACATGGCGGGAACTTCAAGATACGTCTCGAGGCGGGTCAAAACCCGATGGGTGATTGCCGCCACATCGATAATCGCGGGGGCATACGCCGCAGTTGTTCTCCTTCTCGGTCCGCCGTCGCCGGCCGTGGGTGCCTCGGATTCTATGCCGGCCGCGATCGGGGTCGCGATCGGCCTCACTTTCGTATCGTTCTTCCTTTCGCAATCAGCAATCACGAACGAACGAGTCTGGCTCTCCCTCACATCACTACCTCCAACAGTCTACTTTCGCCACCTAATCGCCTCGCGTGTCATTTCCCTGTTGCTTATTCTGACCCCATTCGCCGTGGCCGACGCCGCTCTTTTCACACTTGGGTATGGTGGCGCACTAGGGGCGCTAGTGGTGGTAGTCGCAGTCGTTCCTGGGTCATACGTGTTCGAAATCCTCTGGGCAGCTTACATCGCTCCCGTGCAAGTGAAGGGGGATGATCTTATGATGGCGGCTCAGTTCAACCTGAGGCAGTTGTCTACTGCATTCCCTCTAGTAGCCGTGTTTTTCCTCGCCTCACTTGCGACGCTGTTCCCCGTCGTGGCCGTGATAGGGGGGCTGTCGCTCGTCGCTGTCTCGGCAGCTTTGACCGCCAGCTCAAAATTTTGGGGGAATGTGGTTACGAGGCTAACAGAGAACGGGTTCGTCTGACGCCTGGCGCTAGGCTTAAGAACTCACGAGGGGGTCCGAACCAGTAATGAGCAAGAAGGACAATGCGCCGATGCCCGCTTCGAGCGCAGGCTTGCTCACATTCTTCAACGAGGAAACTCAGGGAGTGAAGATCAGGCCTGAAGTAGTCCTTATCGGCTCGATCGTGCTCATAGCTGTCTCGATTGTCATCAACATCTTCGCGTGACCAGAGCATCGCCTCTGCCACGGAGACCCTCGCAAGTCGATACAGACACCTCTTTGTGCTCCCGTCCGCCTTTCGGCTTCTAGTATACGGGGCGCTTGTTTCTCTTGGGCTCGTCCTCATCCCAAGAGGGCCCGCTGACGTGGCACTGCTCATCCCTGCCTACGCGGTTTTTGTAGTGTGCGCCGCAGGAATATCACGCGCACTAGGAATAGGAGACAGGAAGAGCATCGCGAACGTGCGCCGGACAACGGCCCTTCTACTGGCGGGGGAACTCCTCTGGTTGGCGCTGGGGGCCGTCGGAGCGGCGTATGGCTGGGCCGTAAGGTCGGTAGCTCCAGCCGACAACGCGCTCGTATACGGATGCTTCATCTGCGCAGGCCTGGAGTTCCTTGTCATCAACGGAGCCTTCACCAAGAACACCTGGCTATCGCTAGGCCTCGCAGTCCTGCATCCCGCAGCCACCCTCCTGATCTTCGGCCCCGGCGACCTCGCCGTAGGCCTGAACACCGTCACAGCCGTATTTGGGGCGGCATCTTTCGCAGTGATCATAGCCTTTCCACTTTTTCTTAGAAGGACAAAAACGAGCCAGGGCCACGACTCGTTGAGCCTCTTCCAGGCGTTCATGAAGACATGGACGGCTGGATACGCAGACGAGCTCGAAAGCATAATCTCTGACCACTCTGAAAAAATCACTGTCACTACCAAGGTGATGCGTTTCCGATCCAAGAAGGGAGATCTCTTCCTCATACTGCCTGGCGTTCATCCAGGCCCATTCCATCCTGTGGGAAGCTACGACCTACCGGGCGTCATCAGTAGGGAACTCAAAGAGATGGGGCCGGCCATGACCCTGCACAAGCCTGGCGGGCATGAACACAATCTAGCGACGCGAGCCGACGCAGCCAAGTACGCTGCAGGGGTAAAGGAGGCGGCCCAGTCGATTACTCCCACTGCAGCCAGAGCGGTAATCAGAGGGCCTGTCTCTTCTGTGGTGGGCAAGGCAAAGGCAAGCGCGACCGCGTTCTCGGAAGACGCTCTGCTTACCATTTCCTTCGCTCCCTTGGGGTCAGACGACCTAGACGTCATGGTTGAAACCGAGCTCGCCCGAACCGCGGCAGGCGCGGGGCTCGACCTTTCAGTGGTCGACGCGCACAACTCGATAGACCACGACCTCGTGACAGCAGCCACAGACGATCCTGGGTGGCAGAGTCTGTTTTCCCAGGCAAAGGACTCGGAACCGGGTCGGTTCAACATCGCCTACTCGCATTCGAGCGAAGTCGGCTTCAGGGGCGGCAAGGACATCACCGAGAATGGTATCGGGCTCTTAATGATAGAATCAGGCGGTTCCAAGCACGTCCTCATGCTCGCTGACGCGAACAACGCGGTCCCTGCCTTGAGAGAGGACGTGATGAACGCGCTCGGTTCTGCCGGGTACAAACTGATTGAATTCTGCACCTCGGACAGCCATAACCTGGCGGCAAGAGGATTGACCGTCCAGAGGGGGTATGAAGCCCTCGGAGAGGCGACGCCGGTCGCTTCCATCGCAGACCTTGCGGTCGCCCTTGCGCGACTCGCCGAGCCTCGGCTCTCCTTGGCGGACTACGGTTCATCGCAGACGAAGACCGAAGTCAGGGTATTTGGCTCGAAGGCTCTGAACGAATTCGCTCTGATAACACAGGCGAGCTCCAAGTTCTCGCGGAAGTACTTCGAATTCGCTTCCATTATGGTGACTGCGCTCTTCCTGCTTGCCGTCTTCTTCTAGGAAACGAATTTAGGCGCGCTTCTCTTACGCTTCAATGTGAGCCGGGCTCTGGGCACATTCGTCGCCATCGAAGGAGTTGACGCCGTTGGGAAAAGGACGCAGACTTCACGCCTGAAGTCCTCGCTTCAGGAGCGGGGGTTGTCCACAAGGACGCTTTCGTTCCCGGCCTACGAAACGGCGATAGGGAAGGAAATCAAGAGGTTCCTTTCCGGGAAGCTCAGCTACCCTCCACAAGTGAGGGCGATGCTTTACGCGGCCAACAGGTGGGAGAAGAAGGCCGAGTTGGAAGACATGCTTTCGACGACA
>JAKAPN010000223.1 GCA_021822995.1 archaeon | reverse complement strand
CGATCTAACCCTGACCATTCCCTCTACCTGGGAGACAGCTTCAGCGTCCCGCTTTCCATTACAACGGGGCAGAGCACCACGGGCTACTCGGTCTCCTGGTCGTATGATTCGTCTGTCTTTGAAAGGACCGGGGACACCTTCACGGTGTCAGGAAACGCAACAGGCACCTTCTCGATTGCCGGGTCGGTCACGTTCACCGGCTCCGTGACTGTCGGGAACACGACTCAGCCCTTCAGCTCTACCCTCACGACGGACCAGAGCGTCATGGTCATCCAACTGGTCATGCTCCTGCACACGCGGCTGGTCAACGCCACCGATTCGCACGGCTCAGTCCTCCGGAACCCAGACGGGACGTTCTATCATAATGACTCCTTCTGCGACTCCTGGAACGCCACGTTCGAGTTTGCCGCCCAGAGGACTGACATCAAGATCAACGTCACTTCCGTCGCGCCTTGGCTCCGGGTCCTCAACTACTCTGCCGACCCCCTCGGCCGCACAGGTAGGTTCTGCTATGTAATAGAAACGGAAGCCCCCTACGGGCCATATAACGCGACTCTGGTGGTGCGGGCGCTCAATTGGGAGGGGATCTCCCTCGGGCTGAAGAGCAATCCACAGACCTTCGCGGTCGTCCGGTACGACCCGCAATTTACTACCTACGCATACATGGAATACGAGAACAGCACCGCACCGGGCAGCCTCGAGAGGCCCTGGGTGCTATTCGTGAGGTACGACGGGAACGACCCCGGCTACTCCTACGCTGGGGACAACAACACGCGCCCGTTCAACGGGAGCAGGACCTTCGAGGAGAGGGCCTACTTCGACAACTTCACCTTCACCTCGCTGAGCTACCGGCCATTCAACGTCACCGAGGCGTACATGTACCACGTGGTCAACAGCACGGGGTCGCTCAGATACCGATGGCTCAACGGGAACAGCTCTGCTCTGCTCGAAGGGAGCAGGAGGATCGAGAAGTACGTCTTCGAGGTGGAGCCTTCGAGCCTGGCCCCTCTCGTCGACCAGGGTTTCGTCTATCAGAACGTCACCATGGCCGGGGGGTGGACCCACGAAGCGGGCTACGCCCTGAAGGAGGACTACTGGCTGGTCCCATTCCTCTGGAGCGGGAGGGTCAACATCGTTTCAGTGGACTCGAACGGAGACATTCTTGCGAACACACCGTTGTCTATCACAATTCAGAACCCTTCGCCCCTTGATCAGTGGCTGACTTCCAACTTCGAGCGCGTCTTCGGGGACGACCCGCAGGCGCTCAGGGCCTTCCAAGAGGACCTCTACCCGACGAACCGGACCATGACCTTCAGCGGAGAGGGGACGCTAAGCCTGACGCTCAACCAGACCAGCCTCGTCCCTCCCGAGGTTTCTATTACGGCAGGAGGAATCACGCAATCTGGAAACTTCACGTTCGTCCCTACCTTCGTCAACGACACAATCATGACTGTCCCGGACGCCTTCAATGGCACTGTCGTCTACGCCAACGCGACGATCCCTCTGTGGTCGTACAACATGTTGCAGGGGAGCCTGGCCTTCCTCCCCGTTTCCACCACAATCGGCCACCCTTCCGCATTCCTCGAGCTGGTGAATAGTCAATCGGGCTGGATCGCAGGGAACACGACGGCGCCCCAGACTCCTTCCGCGTTCGCCTCCCAGGAGTACGGCTTCTGGCCCATGGGGGAGAACCTCACGGTGTACGCGAACCTGCAGGGAGGGGGCGTGGAATTGTTGGGGGTGCAGCAGATCAGGCTTGGAGAGTATCAGGCGGTGTTCTACTTGGAGCCCTGGAGCGGTGGGATATCGAGCATCGAACTTGTCGAGGGTGGTCATGTAGTAGAAAATGAGTCGCTTCTGAACCCGTTGGCATACCCTTCACCTCTGCCGCAGGGCCTCGCAGGGTTGTACAGTGTATCATATCCTGCAACCGGACAGGACGTGAAGGCGGTCTTCACGAATGTCTGGGGAGCGAAGACAACGATAGACCTTGGCATGGCTTCGGCCTCACCTCCCCTGCTTAACTTGCTCCCAGCCACCACCGCCGCAGCCATCGGTGTCGCTTTGATTCTGTGGTTTATCGTGAGTGGGGTCCTGAGGATGAAGAAGAATCCTGTCCACGAATAACTAGGCGACGGATTCGGTCCAGGCACCACGTCAAATGATGTTTTGAGGTATCAACCGCTCGACCTCCACGACATCAATCCACCTTCCATCGAGCTTACCGTGTTTCTCATGCACACCTATCTCTCGAAACCCTAATTCCATGCAAAGGTTGCGGCTGACTTGGTTGAACACGAATATGCGCCCCATGAGCTTCCAGTATCCCCGAGGCTCCGCTTCGGCTATGAGGGTCTGTAGGAGAGACTTCCCAAGGCCTCTCCCACGGCGTTCTTTCTTGACGTAGACCGAAATTTCTCCTATTCCTGCATAGCATGGACGCGGGTTGTACTCTGAAATTGACGCCCATCCTGCAACCTCACCAGATGGATTCGCGACGGCCACGAAGACCGGATGCCTGTCCCCTCCCTTCTCGATGCGATTTCTTCTTTCGTTCTCGGTGACGTGCTCTGTGTTGAAGGTAGCGACGCGCTCTTCCATGCCTTCGTTGTAGATTGCCGCTATTGCGGGCGCGTCCTGAAGCGTGGCTTTTCGAATGGTGAAGGGGTCCATCTTTGTCTTCACCTGGGGGAAACCATGATTTTATGTTTGACTAGCCTCCATGCAAAAGCCCACCGAACAAGGCCCTTGCTGCAGAGATGGGGCCGCTCTACAGCGCCAACTCTCGTTAAAAGTCGCCACCTCCCAACTTCGCATGGCACTCGGCACCGCGATGCAGAAGATCGAGTCTGCGATAATAGCGGTCGTCCTGGGGATCGCCTTCCCGTTCATAGTCACATTCCTCGTCTCGGGGGGCACCGCCTCGTCCTTCCTGATACCCTGCACCTCCGCCGGGAGCGGGGTCTGCACCGTCGGGACCGTTTCGGGAAACGTCATCACCCTCCCTGAGATCCTCGTCAGCACCGCCAACCTGGTCATCACGCTCCTCGCCGGGATCCTGATCATCTTCGCCTCCATCTTCGGCATCTGGGGGGCGATA
>JAKAPN010000222.1 GCA_021822995.1 archaeon | reverse complement strand
CTTTCGAACTTGTCGAACACGTCAACCCTCGTCGTCCTGTTGGTGACCGCAGACTTCACGCTCTGCGGCGTCCCGCTCGCCATGAGCTTCCCCTTGTTGATTATCACCAGTCTGTCGGAGAGAGCCTCGGCTTCGTCCATGTAGTGCGTGGTCAGCACTATGGTCTTTCCGCTCTCCTTGATGCGGGTCAGCTGCTCCCATACCCTGCGGCGGTTGAGCGGGTCGAGTCCGATCGTCGGCTCATCGAGGAAAATGAGGTCCGCGTCGGTCCTCACCACCATCGCGACGATCACCCTCTGCTTCAGCCCGCCGGAGAGCCAGTCCGAATTTACGTCGGCGACCTCGGTGAGCTCGAGGTCCTCCAGGGCCTGCTTCGCCCTGACCTCTGCCTCCCCCTTCTCTATCCCGCGCATCCTGAGGCTCAGGAGGACGTGGTCCCGGGGGGTGAGGGGGTAGATGGTCTCCGCCTCCTGAGGGGCTATCGCAATCCTCTGCCTGAGCGCCTTCGCGTCCCGGACCGCGTCAAGGCCGAGGACGGTCACGCTCCCCGAGGTGGGGAGCAGCTGGGTGCTCGCGATCCTCAGGAAGGTCGTCTTCCCAGCGCCGTTCCTTCCAAGCATGGTGAAGATCTGGCCCGATTCGATCGTCAGGTCGAGGCTTTCGAGCGCCGGCTGCTTCGCCTTCCTGTACGTCTTCGAAAGCTGGCGCGCTTCGAGCGCCCTCATCGTCCGCATCCATCCATGCCCCGACGTGCGCTCCCCCAGTTATTACTACGTTCCTTTCGAGAAGAGGCGGGCCGGTCTACGCGAACCCGTGCTGCTCGCATATCTCGACGAGGCAGGCGACCATCTCTGGAGAGTCGTTGGGAGACTCGCACCTCACCAGCTGAGCGCCGCGCTTCTCCGCCCACCCCCTGGCCTCCACGTCGATGTCGTAGAGGACTTCCAGATGGTCAGACACGAACCCGATGGGGGCGGAGATGAACTTCCGCTTTCCCTTCCCGTAGAGGGACTCCAGGTGGTCTAAGATGTCCGGACCCAGCCATGGCTCGCCAGTCTTGCTCTGGCTCTGGAACGTGAAGCTCCAGTCCTTCCACTCAGCCCGGGCGGCGATGAGCTGTGAGCTTTCGAGAAGCTGGTCCCTGTATGGGTCCCCTTCGTTGATGATCCTTTCGGGAAGGCTGTGAGCGGAAAAGACAAGCGCCGCGCCAGCCCCCGCAGTCACGGCCGCGTCCCTCACTCGGTCCCCCCACATTGCGACCAGCTTTGGGTTCCTGTGCCAGGACTTCACAAATTCCACTTTCATCGGGGACGGCAACGTCCGGTTCGCCTCGTCGACGGCCTTCGCATACGCGCCTACGCTCATCTTCGAGTAGTGCGGGGCGAGCGCGATGCACAGCAGGTCGGTCACCCCTTCGGCATTGGCTTCCTGCACGACGTCTTTGATGAAAGGAGGCGAGTGCTTCATCCCTGCGTAGACGCGGGCTCCGCCCCTCGCGGCCAGGGAGCGCTGGAGCCCTGCTGCCTGCCTTTTCGTGATGTCGAGGAGCGGCGACCCGCCTCCGATCGCCTTGTACCTGCCGACAAGCTCATCCAGCTGCTCCCGGCTCGGCGTCCTCCCTCCTCTGATGTGGGTGTAGTACGCCTCCACTTCGTCGAGCGAAGAAGGCCCTCCGTAAGCCATCACCAATATCCCCTTCATCTCACTCCCCCCTTTCCCCGTGAACCATCTCGACCACCCGCTTCAAGTTCTCCGGAGGCGTCTCCTTCAGGACGCCGTGCCCGAGGTTGAAGACGTGACCTCTCTTCCCCCTCGCCTTCCGCATTATGTCTTTGACCCCGTCTTCCATCGCATTCCCTCCGGCTGCCGCGGCCGCAGGGTCGAGGTTCCCCTGCACCCCCTTCCTTCCCCCGGTCCGCTCCCACACCGTGTCGATGGGGAGCCTCCAGTCGACGCTCAGTACGTCGCACTCCGTGCCAGCGAACTGCTCCAGAAGCGGTGAGGAGTCGGCGCAGAAGTGTATCTTGGGGACGACATCCCCTACGCCCCTGAAGACGTCCCTGGTGTACGACGCGACGTGCGCGGCGTAGTCTCCCGGGGAGAGGCATCCGACCCAGCTGTCGAACAGCTGCACGGCGCTGGCCCCGGCTCTGATCTGCGCCTTCAGATACGCCGACGCGAGCTTCGACAGCCTCGACTCCAGCAGCTTCCAGGTGTCAGGGTCGGAGTACATCATCTTCTTCGTCAGGCTGAACTCGCGGCTGGGCCGGCCTTCCACCAGGTAGCTCGCCAAGGTGAACGGCGCGCCTGAGAACCCGACGAGCGGCACGCCGGCGAGCTTGTCCACCGAGAGGGATATCGTGCTGAGGACATGTCCCACCTGCTCCTCCGGGTCGAAGTCGCCCAGCTTCTCGACGTCTTCTTTCGACCTGACCGGGTTGTCTATCACCGGCCCCAGGTTCTCCTCGATTCTGAACTTGACGCCTATCCCTTCGAGAGGGAGCATGATGTCTGCGAACACCACCGCTGCGTCGACCCCCAGCTGCCTGACGGGGTCTACGGTTACGTCCGAGGCGAGTTCCGGGTCCTTGGCGATTTCCAGTATCCCCTTCTCTTCACGGATCTTCCTGTAGCTCGGAAGGTACCTCCCGGCCTGGCGCATGAACCACACCGGAGTCCTGTCTACCCGCGCCCTGCGGCACGCGTCTACGAACGTGCTCATGACCTTCCAATCTCCCTGAACGCCCTCCCCGCGGACGCGACCGTCCGCTCAATGTCTCCGCCGTCGTGGGCTGTCGAGACGAAGACCGTCTCGTACGCCGAAGGGGCCAGGTACTCACCGGCGTCGAGCATCTTCCAGAAGAACGCCCGGTATGCATCGGAGCTCGCCCTCCTGGCACCGGCGTAGTTACGCACCGGGTCTTTTGAGAAAAACAGCCCGACCATCGAGCCCACCCTGTTGACGACCACGTCAACCCCTGCCTTCGACGCCTCGGAACCGAGCCCATCCGCCAGCGTCCTCGAGCTCTCTTCGAGCTTCGCATAGGTCCCTTCCGTCAGGCGCTCGAGCGTCTTCACCCCCGCAGCCATCGCCACCGGGTTTCCCGA
>JAKAPN010000221.1 GCA_021822995.1 archaeon | reverse complement strand
GATCTGGTCGCCCAGGGATACCTGCTCCGCGGGCTCTACTCAGGCGGGACTAAGGGATAGGCTGGCCCGGGGCGAGGCGCTCCACAATCAGGCGCCTGCCTCGCTGGCCAGCTCCGCCCTCCCCTTCAGCTGCACCACGGCCACCCCCGCGAGGACCAGGCCCATGCCGGCGACCATGACCGGCGTGATGGCTTCGCCGAGGAAGAAGAATGCGAATAGCGCTATCTCGACGAGCATGACGTCCTGCATCAGGGTGAGCTCGTAGGCAGGGATGACCTGCAGCGACCAGTTCCAGAGGTAGAAGGCGAGCGCGGTATTCGCCGTGGCTAGCCAGGCGACGATGATGACGCTCTCGGTGGTGAGGGGGGCGTACTGGCGAGATGCGACGGTCAGCCCCACCATCCCGGCTACCCCTATTCCCATGGTGATGGTGGTGAGCCTCAGGGGGCTCACCGACCTTCCCGCGTGCAGGACCCTGACCGCCAGCACGTACACCCCCCACCCGACCCCCGAAACGATGACTACGGCCACGCCGAAGAACTGTCCCCCCCATGCGACGCTCTCGCTGAAGAAGACCAGAGCTCCGACGACCGCCAGCCCGAGGCCGGCAACCTGCACCAGCGTGACCCTCGTATCGAGGAGGACGGCTCCCAGCAGGAGGACGTAGAACGGGTTGAAGTTGAGGAGGAAGCTCGTGGTCACGGCGGGCAGGTAGTAGAGGCCGACGAACTGGAGCCCCTGAGCCAGCGTGTACCCTCCAACCCCGGCGACCGCAAGCAGTGCCACTCCTTTCCTTCCGATGGGGCTCCCTCCCTTCCCTCTGCGCGTGAAGGCGAGGTCCACCGCAAGGAGGATCAAGAACGCGAGGGAGTACCTGAGGGTCGCGAAGTAGAGGGGCGGGATGGACTGCAGCCCCAGTTTGACTAGCACGAACGACGACGACCAGAGGATTGTGGTCGCCCCCGCTGCTGCGTAAGGGGCCAGCCGCCTGCCGGGCCTCCCCGGTGCACCTGCCACGGTGACCCTATCTTACCCTCGTAGATATGGGGCTCGCGGGTCTGCGGAAGGGGCCAGGCGGCGCTTAAATCTGGTGCTTCGGCGCTCGCTCCGTTGAAGTCGTTCTGTGTCTCCCACTCGCGTGACGTGGACGGTATCAGCTCCGCGGCCATGGTCGCAGCCGCGACCGGTGCCGGCCTGCTCCTCTCGGACTACCCCGTTCTCATCAGAGACCTGAGGAGGGTGCCGAAGGACGCGAAACGCTTCGTCCTTTGCGACATGGGGGTGGACGCGGCGGACCCGGGCCCGTTCCTAAAGGCCCTGGGCGCGGTCGCTTCCCGGAGCAAGGTCACGTATATCGACCACCACTTCATCTCCGAGGACACGGAGAAGCGGATAAGGGAGCTCGGAGTCGAGTATGTCCATGACGAGTCAGAGTGCGCCAGCATGCTCACCTACTCCCGGTTCAGGGAGGACCTCCCTGAAGGCGCATGGCGGGTCGCGCTCCTTGGCGCAGTGACCGACGGGATGGACTCCTCCCCCATGGCCTCGAGGCTCATGGAGACCACCGACAGGCTCCACGTGCTCGCGGAGGCAGGGCTCCTCTCCAACGCCGTGATGGCCAACAGGGGACGGCCGGGCTTCGCCTACTCTGTCGCAGGGGCCCTCTCGAGGATGGAGGAACCGCACCGGGTGAGGGGGGTGGAGGCAGCGGCGCTCCGGCAGCTCACAAGTACGAAGGACCTGGCTAGGTTAGTCCGGTCCAGGGCTCGGAAGCTCGGGGGGTTCGCATATGTGGTGGTCCCGCCGGCAGCGTCGGGGAACGCCGCAGACCTAGTCCCTGGGGAGGCCGGGGTGGAGGTAGGCGTCTCGCTGGTCCGCGCCGGGGACCGCTACATGGTCGAGCTCCGGGGGACCTCCCGCTACGGAGGGCACCTGGGGAAGGCGATATCCCACGTAGCAGCGCAGTTCGGAGGCTCCGGGGGCGGGCACCGGCTGGCGGCCGGGGGGAACATCCCGGCATGGCGGAAGGAAGACTTCCTGCAGGCCCTATCGCGCGAAGTCTGAAGAAGCCGCCTTTTCGGTCCCCACTCCCAGCATATGTTTAAAGGAGGAGTGGCCGGGGCCCAAAAATAATATTGTCTAAGAAGAGGAAAAGTCGTGGACGCTCGAAGGGAGGGAAGGGACGGAGCGACACAATCTACTGCAGCAACTGCGGCGCCGCTGTCCCGAGGGACAAGGCGAAGAAGGTCACCAAGAGGACGAGCCTGGTCGAGCCGTCGCTGGCGAGGGAGCTCCGGGCAGCTGGAGCGTACATCGCCTCACCTACGCAGGTGGCGTACTACTGCGTCTCGTGCGCAGTTCACTACGGCATCGTGAAGGTCAGGGCCAAGAGCGAAAGGCGCAACTGGTAAACGCCAGCGCAGTCTGACTGGATATTTCCTACGCGCGTTTCTTCCGCAGCATCTTCGCCGCTTCGGTCTGCGCCGCCAGCTTCGCGTAGGCTATCTGCCTGCTCACCACCGGCCAGGGCCGTCCCGACGCGAACCCGCAGTCAGGGTTGAGCACGATGTTCTCTTCGCCGAAGACCTTCGACGCGTCCTCCACCCGCTTCACGATCTCCCGGGGAGTCTCCACCCTCGGGTCCTTCACGTCGATCACCCCCAGCCCTATCTCGCCGTGCCAGGGGTTGTCCTTGAAGACCTGGTACGACCCCGCCCTCTTCGTCGCGTACTCCAGGACCAGCCTCTTCACCTTCATGTCGAGGATCTCCTCGATCATCTTCTCGTAACCTCCGTCCGAATAGTGCTGCTCGTCGGACCGCCAGTTGCCGCGGCATATGTGCACCCCGACCTTGATCCCGGAAACCCCCTTCACGGTCATGTTGATCAGGTCCGAAGCTATCCTGTGGAGCTCCTTCAGGTCCTTCAGCTTCCACCCGTTGAGCGCGAGGAGCCACTTCGTGTACCTGAAGTCGACGAAGTTCCCGACCGCGGGCTCGTCGAGCTGGACGAAGCTCGCGCCCGCTTCTTTGAGCGCCAGGATCTCTTCCCTCAGAAGCCGCGTCAGATCGCCGAACGCGTCTTCGGGGGTCGTGTAGTACCTCGCCGACCAGA
>JAKAPN010000220.1 GCA_021822995.1 archaeon | reverse complement strand
AGAGCTTGACGGGAGTCACCCTGACGTCCTAACCATGCTAGACGACCGGCCCCTGTTTAGACCACCCTCGAACCTGCCTTTTATGCTTAGCATGCCTCGACTAGGCGGTCGGAACGCGATGCTGTTCGCCGATTGACGAGAGCTGTTCCGCCACCATTCTATCAATTAAATAACCAGATGGACGGACGGCGCTGTCAGATGATAGAAAACTCCGAACTCCAGGGGTTCTACAAGCTCTCCATGAAAGAGAGGAGAGAGTTGCTGAAGAAGTCGGTGGGGCTCACTGACGAAGAACTCAGCATAGTGGCGGGGACCGGGTCGCTCCCGCCTGAGACCGCGGACCACATGATTGAGAACGTGGTGGGAGGGTACACATACCCCCTCGGAATAGCCACCAACTTCCGCATCAATGGGAAGGACTATTTGGTCCCCATGGCCCTCGAAGAACCATCCGTAGTGGCTGCTGCCAGCAATGCGGCTAAGATGGCGAGGGTGAAAGGAGGGTTCAAAGTGACGAACACCGGCCCGGTGATGATTGGTCAGATTCAGGTGGTCAATGTCCCGAAGCCAGAAGAAGCCAAAGCACACCTACTCTCAAAGAAGGCTGACGTCTTGAAAAAGGCGAACGACCAGGACCCCATGCTTGTCTCGCTTGGTGGAGGAGCCAAGGACCTCAACGTCAAAGTGCTCTCCAGCATCAAGGGACCCATGATAATCGCCGAACTCATAGTGAACACTGGGGACGCCATGGGAGCTAATGCTGTCAATACCATGGCAGAAGCGGTAGCCCCCATGATGGAAGAGATCACAGGAGGGAGGGTGTTCCTCAGGATCATCTCGAACCTGGCCGACAGGAGGCTGGTCAGGGCAACAGCGGTCTTCGACAAGGAAGCGATTGGAGGGGAAGATGTGGTCGACGGTGTGGTCTATGCCTACGCTTTTGCAGACGCCGATCCCTACAGATGTGCCACTCATAACAAGGGGGTCATGAACGGCGTCATAGCGGTTGGAATAGCCTGCGGGCAGGATATCAGGGCGCTAGAAGCTGGCGCGCATAGCTACGCCTCCAGGACCGGCAAATACAAACCAATCACGACATGGGAGAAGAACGTCGATGGGGATCTTGTAGGGACCCTCGAGATGCCGATGGCCGTGGGATTGGTCGGCGGTGCGGCGAGGACACACCCGACCGCGAGGGTGAACATCAAGATACTTGGTGTGAAGACCGCCACTGAGTTGGGAGAAATCTTGGGGGCCGTCGGTCTCGCCCAGAACTTCGCCGCCCTGAGAGCCTTGGCCAGTGAGGGGATCCAGAGGGGCCACATGAAGCTGCATGCGCATAACGTTGCTTCCTCTGCCGGAGCCACAGGGGATCTGATCGACATCGTGGCTGCGAAGCTGGTTGAAGAGAAGAAGGTCAGATTCGACAGGGCGAAAGAGCTGGTCGAAGAGTACAGAAAGAAGACATAGCAGTCGAGCATCACCCCAGACGCCTCTGTTGTTCCGCCTCGATGAATCTGCGGCTGACGCGGCGTGATTGTATGGCGCATACATGAGACTACGTGCTGGGAGAGGGCACTCCGAATGCGTCTGCGCGCCTGCTGGCGCGTTAGAAAGCGTCCCAAAAGGACGACAGGTTGACCCCTGATACGACCTGGAAAGTCCTATAAGCGAAACAGGTCGGTCGCGCCAGAGTTGCAGGATTCGCCCAAACGTCCCGAGTCGGTGCTGCCGCGCAGCAGATATCTCCTCGCTGTCGCTGCTCTAATCTTCGTCGTGGGGTCGCTCGAGGCGGCGGACATCGTCAACATTCCCTTCGGTTCGTGGTTCTCCTTCCTCACCGGCTCGGTCCTTTCTTCTGCGACTCTGACCAGTTTCATGACAAAGTATGGTTATGCTAGCCTGTTCGGCCTCATGGCGCTCGAAAGCGCGTCCCTTCCTGTCCCCAGCGAGGTAGTCCTCCCCTTGGCGGGCTACTTCGTCCGGACGGGCGTCCTGAACTTCTGGGTGGCAGTGGGCATCAGCACGATAGCGAGCCTTGCGGGCGCGCTCCTAGACTACCTCCTGGCCATTTGGCTGGGGAGGCCTTTCGTGGTCGGACTGCTGAGGCTCTTCAGGCTGCACAAGGACATCCTAGACAGGGCGGAGGCATGGTTCGGACGCTCTGCCCAGTGGACGGTCTTCGCTGCCAGGTTCATACCTGGAGTGCGGACGGTCATCTCGCTGCCGGCGGGACTGTTCGAGATGAAGATAACCCGCTTTGTCGTGATGACGGTGGCAGGATGCTTCCTGTGGTCTGTCGTCCTGATTTACGCGGGTTACCTAGCGGGCGGGGTCACAGGAAGCACTTTCGCATCGTCGTCTGCGGTGGTGGACGGACTTTCGGGGATACTCGCAGCCATCTCTGCTATCTACATCGGATTCTACTTCTACTCCGGGCTCCGCATGAAGGCAGGGCCTACAGGTCCATCATCGGGACCTTGACACCTTTGGTCTTGGCGGTCTTGACCGCGTCTTCATACCCTGCGTCCACATGCCTCGCTACCCCTAGGCCTGGGTCGTTGGTGAGTGCCCTCTCAATCGCGGCGTCAGCTTCAGGAGTACCGTCGCACAGGACTGCCAAGCCTGCGTGGATCGAGTATCCAATCCCGACACCGCCGCCGTGGTGTACTGATACCCAGGATGATCCAGACACGGCGTTGAGCAGTGCGTTGAGGATAGGCCAATCTGCGATCGCGTCAGACCCATCCTTCATACCCTCAGTCTCACGATAGGGTGACGCTACGGAACCTGAATCAAGATGGTCCCTCCCGATAATCACAGGGGCTGAAATCTTGCCGTCCCTCACCATCCCATTGATTATTTTGCCGAACTTCGCCCGCTCGCCGTACCCCAACCAGCAGACCCGGGCAGGGAGGCCCTGGAAACGGACCTTGTCGTGGGCTTTCTGAATCCACCTTACGAGAGATTGGTTGCCGGAGAACTCTCTGATTACAGCCTCATCCGTAGCAAAGATGTCTTCTGGGTCCCCCGACAGGGCGGCCCAGCGGAATGGCCCGCGTCCTTCGCAGAAGAGCGGCCTTATGTACTCAGGGACGAAACCGGGTATCCTAAA
>JAKAPN010000219.1 GCA_021822995.1 archaeon | reverse complement strand
CCAGCTTTGTCTGCATGCTCGTCCTGGCGACCTTGACGAGCCACCCTCTGTCATCGGGGGTGACCTTCTCGGCCATGTCTTCCAGAGCTTCCATGGCTTTCTTCGCCGCCTTCGAATAGCCGTCCACGATCACGGTCGGGTGAACGTCCTTGTCCAGCAGCTCCTCGGCCTTCTCAAGCAGCGCTCCTGCGAGCACCACCGCAGAGGTGGTCCCGTCACCGACCTCGTTGTCGGTTGTCTTGGAGACCTCGACGAGCATCTTGGCCGCCGGATGCTGGACGTCGATCTCCTTCAACATCGTCGCGCCGTCGTTGGTTATCGTCACGTCGCCCAGCGAGTCGACGAGCATCTTGTCCATCCCGCGGGGGCCGATTGAAGTCTTGACGACTTCAGAGATCAGCTTCGCTGCGGCGATGTTGTTCCTCTGGGCCTCCTTGCCCCTGCTCTGGCTCGACCCTTCCTTGAGAATCAGGACGGGCTGTCCGGACGAAGTTACGGCAGGAATAGCGGTTGTCGACATGATATCACTTTTCGGTATACAACCAATTGGGGTTTATTAGGATTACGCGAAGTGACCTACCGGCGAGTGGAGTCCTAGGGCGCACGCGGCCGCACGCGTGGTGATTTCCGCCTGCCCTCGGCGATCTTGTCTATCTTGTTCGCCAGCGCGATATCCCATTCCGTTACCCCGCCTTCTGAGTGGGTCTGCAGAGACAGCCTTACGGAGGTGTACCTGACGTAGATGTCCGGATGGTGCTCCTCCTCCTCTGCCGTCTTCGCCACCGAATTGATGAATCCGATTCCGTCCATGAACTCCCTGAACTGGAACGTCCTCACGATGAAGTCTCCTTCCTTCTTCCACCCGTCGAGCCGCTTCAGTCGCGCTTCGATCTGGGCGTCAGTGAGCAGAGCCGGCACGGCATGCTACCGGCGCTGGTTTCGTATTTAATTTAGCGAACAGGCAACTGCAATTGACTGCGGCAGTTTACCAGCCCGCCGCACATGGTCATGTGGGCGTTGCAGGAAAAGAAGATTCTCCAGTCTGCCGCCGAATCTGTGAGCCGGGTTGCCGAAGCGAAGGCTTCGGTCGCAGCCAGTGTCGATACGACGAAGCTTAGGCCCCACGTCACTAGCCTCTCGAAGCCCGGTTCGCCAAGCTCGGCAATGAAGAAGGCGGGAGTCGCGCTGATTGTCGGAACGCCTGACCCGATCACAGCTGTCCCCGGGGTAGCACTGATTGCGGCGTCGTACATGTCCAAGAAAAACGACCCGGCGAAGCTCGCTGACCTGGCTTTGGAGACCAGGAAAATTCTCCGCGACCTCCAGAGCTTGAGCATTTAAGTAACCGGCGCCGCTGTCCGCCATTCGTTGGAACTGAAGCCCGCGAAAGGGATCCGGGTGAAGGTCAACGCCCAGCGGGAAGCGATCTTCGGCGAGGAGTCAGTAGGCGTCCAGAAGGCCACGCTGAGCGACGGCGCAAGATCGGGCGTCATGACCGGCCGGACCCTCGTCGGATTCTGCGAAGTGGAGATGCCGAAGCTCGACGGGCAAAACCACTGGTACCCTATCGAAGACCTCACCGGCGAGCATGGCGAGAAGATAGTTGAAGAAGAGATCCCAATAGAGATGGATGAAGACGAGGGCCCGGAAGAAGAATCCTAGTCAGGCACGGACCGAGCCGGACGAGCTGGTGTTCGTGATCGATGTTTCCGCGCTCACTAAAGAAGGGTTCGTAGGCAGCTCCAAGTATGCAGGAAGGCAACTCGACGTGAAGTTCGACGATTCGGGAGAAGGAGTATTCCTCACGGCTGACATGGCTGCGCGGCTGCATGTGAGAAAGGGCTCTCGGGTCGTGCTGGTCATCGAGGAGGGCCCGGATCTCGTGATGGAGCTTCCCGTCGCGGGGATCAGAAGTTCCCCAAAGGTCTCCGACCCGAAAGCCTACCATGCATTGGGCAGCGAGGGTGGCGGCGTAGTCCGCCTGCGAAGGGCCTAGTGCAGCATCGCGTCGCCGTCAGAGTCAGGGAGTTCGTACCACTGAGTCTTCTCCCCGATCTTCGCCCTCATCTTCCACCCGAACGACTTGGGGGTCGACTCCATCACGGACTTTAGCTTCCCGACCCTCGCCAAGACCAGCTCCATGTCGGGAACTTCGCGCTCCCTGCACCACGACTCCAGCGCGTCCAGGCTCTTCCAGAAGGTAGTGTAGATCCCCCAGTCCTTTGAGCAGAGGTCGGCGATTTCATCTCCCCTGATTCCGCCGCCTGCCGACACGACATCGAAATCATGGAACGCCACTACCAGATCCTTGTACTCCTTCTCGGTCTTCTGCACCACCTGGAGCTTCGTCATGAGGAGCTGCGTTATCGGCAGCGTGTACATCCCGGCCAAGATGCTCTCCTTGAAGTTGAACTTGTGGCACATGACAAACTCGTCGAGGAAAAGGTCGACCCTTCGGCTGTTCCCCATGTCGTAGTAGATGAGACGCTGGCCCATGTTGAGCTTGTTGAACAGCTCTCTGGGCTTGTAACCGAGCGTTTCCATTATTTTCATGATGTTTCTGGAGTCCTGTCTTCTGCCCATGAGGTCGATGTCCTTGTTTTCCCTGACGTATCGGGGATCAAAGGCGCTGGGACAGAGCCGCTTGAATGCCAACCCGCCGAGCAGCCTCAGCCTGACCCCCCGCGACTCTGCGGTCTCGATTATCTGCGTCGCGGCGTCAAGGGCGTTGGCGGGGACCAAGACCAAGCTCTCCATGCGAATCCTATGCGATCCTGCTTTTGGATTTAAGACGTGTTTAGCATCAACGTGTTGAACCCGAGCCGAAGTGCGAACCTGTCCGTCGATGGGGCGGCCCCGCCTTCAGTTCCACTGAAATCATCGTGAACGCCGGCCCGACGTTCTCCACTCCTAGAGACTCGCCATCGTCGGTCCACGATGCTTCTCCCTTTCTGAACTTGAAGACGCTCGTTTTGCCTTCTCCCATTTTCGCCCTGATCTTTCCTTCGTTGACGTTGTATGATATCCCCTTCAGGTACGTGTGCGGTCCGAACTTTTGGCCCTTCCTCATGCTGATCTTGATTACCCGGATCCTCTCGTTCTCGAACAACACCTTG
>JAKAPN010000218.1 GCA_021822995.1 archaeon | reverse complement strand
CAGACGGCGTCCGGTATCCCTCTGAAGCCGATCTACACTCCTGAGGACGTCGCTGACGCAGACTACGCTTCCCAAGGCTTCCCGGGGGTGTTCCCATACCTCCGCGGCGTCTACCCCAACATGTACAGAGGGAGGAAGTGGACTATGAGGATGTTCTCAGGCTTCGGGACACCGGAGGACACCAACAAGAGGCTGAAGCTCCTCCTCAACCATGGAGAGACGGGGCTGAGCGTCGCGTTCGACATGCCGACCCTGTACGGCTACGACTGCGACCATAAGCGTGCCCACGGCGAAGTGGGAAGGTGCGGGGTCAACGTTTCTTCCCTCAAGGACATGGAGATGATCTTCGACGGGATCCCCCTGGGTAAAGTGAGCACGTCGATGACGATCAACGCGCCCGCTACGGTACTCACGTGCATGTACGCAGGCGTGGCGAAGAAGCAAGGGGTGCCGATGTCGAAGCTAAGGGGGACGGTCCAGGCGGACATGTTGAAGGAGTACATCGCCCAGAAGGAGTGGGTCTACCCCCCGGAAGCCCATCTACGCCTCGTGAAGGACCTGATGCTCTTTTCGACCAGAGAGATGCCGCTGTGGAACTACATCAGCATCAGTGGGTACCATATACGCGAAGCGGGCTCGAGCGCCGTCCAGGAGCTCGCTTTCACACTGGCCGACGGGTTCGGCTACGTCGAGCTCGGGAGAGAGGCCGGGCTGAAGGTCGAGCAGTTCGCGCCAAGGCTGAGCTTCTTCTTCAACTCGACGATGGACTTCTTCGAAGAGATAGCGAAGTTCAGGGCGGCGAGGAGGATTTGGGCGACGGTGCTGAGGGAGAAGTACGGCGTGAAGGACAAGCGGAGCCTTCTCATGCGCTTTCACACGCAGACCTCCGGGGCGTCGCTCACCTGGCAGCAGCCCCTCAACAACGTAGTGAGGACCGCCATCGAGGCGCTCGCCGCGGTGCTCGGAGGGACCCAGTCGCTCCACACCAACTCATACGATGAGGCCTGGGCTCTGCCGACTGAGCAGGCCGTGGAGTTGGCGCTCAAGACACAGCAGATAATCGCAGAGGAGACCGGCGTTCCGAATGTGATCGACCCTCTCGGCGGGTCGTATTATGTGGAGTGGCTTACCGAGCAGATGGAGGAAGAAGCGTACAAGTATTTCGACCGGATCGAGTCGGCAGGGGGGCTTCTGAAGGCCATCAAGACAGGGTATCTCCAGCGCGAGATTGCCGAGAACTCCTACCGGCTTTCGAAGAGGGTGGAGGAAGGCCAAGACGCGGTGGTGGGCGTCAACAAGTACCCGAAGGAGGAGAAGGAACCCATAGAGACCCTGAAGATCGACTTCAAGGCGCAGCGGAGCCAGGTAAGGAGGCTCGAGGCTGTGAAGAAGGGGAGGGACGGAGCCAAGGTCACGGCGGCACTGGCGAGGATGGAAAGGGCGTTCGAGCGCGAAGATGCGAACTCGATCTACCCGATGCTCGACGCGGTCATGCAATACGCCACCCTGGGCGAAGTGGTTGACGTCGGGAGAAGGGTCTGGGGCGGTTTCAAAGAGCCCATGCTCCTGTAGACCCAGTTTTCATTGCAGCTTCCACGGCCCGGCGCTCAGCCAGCAAAGGTTTTGAAGGCGCCGGCTCGCCCGCAGCCAGACTTGCCGAAGAGGGCAGCGGTGGTGCAGAAGAAGATCAGGATACTTGTTGCGAAGCCGGGGCTCGACGGGCACGATAGGGGAGTCCTGGTACTCGCGAGGGCGTTCAGAGACGCTGGCATGGAAGTGATCTACAGCGGTCTGCTGCCGTCTCCTGAGCAGGTCGCGCAGATGGCAGTCGACGAGGACGTCGACGTGGTCGCGCTCTCCCTCCTCAACGGCGCCCACATGACCGCATTCCCCAAGGTGAAGAAGCTCCTCAACAAGCTCGGAGGAGGGGACATCGTAGTAGTCGGTGGGGGGATCATACCTGAGGAGGACAAGCCGAAGCTGCTGAGATTAGGGATAACCGGGTTATACGGTCCGGGGAGCTCGTTCGAAGAGATAGTGGAGCACGTGAGGGGGAGGGTCAGCAAGGAGAGGTGGCGGGAGTAGCATGCCAGAGCAGGACGAATTCATGAACCTCTCGAAGATGAACTTCGACGTCTCGGAGGAGCAGTCCTTGATACTCGAGCAGGTCGACAGGGCTTGCAGGGAGTTCAGGCCGGTCGAGGACAAGTTCTACCTGGAGCGCAGAGTCAACGACCAGATCAAACCGTTCTTCGCGAATGCTCACCTCCTGGGGCTCCCAGTTTCGAGGAAGTATGGGGACGGACAGGGAGCGGACATGGTGACGTACGCGCTTGCCGTGGAGAGGATCGGCAGGGAAGGCACGGGACTGAGGACGTTCTTCTCCGTGCACCTCGCGCTCGGGCAGATGACGGTCCAACATTGGGGGAGCGAGGAGCAGAAGGACAGGCTGCTCCCGCCGGCTACGAGGGGAGACGCCATACTCGCCTTCGGGTTGACCGAACCCAGCGCGGGAAGCGACCCTGCGGCGTTGAAGACTTACTTCGAAGAGAAAGGAGGGAGATACTACATCACCGGGCAGAAGATGTGGATTTCGCTGGGGTCGACTGCCAGGTACGTGCTCGTCTTCGCGTACCCGAAGGGGAAGCGAGAAGGCATGTGCGGCTTCATACTGGATACCAAGAGTCAGGGATTCAAGGCAGAGCTGATCCAGCACAAGCTCGGACTCCCGACCGCCGACACGTCGACGCTCTATCTCGACGGCGTGGAGGTGCTGAAGGAGGACCTCCTGGGGCCACCGGGGAAGGGGATGTCGGTGGCGCTCTCAGGGCTCATGAACGGCAGGCTGAGCGTGGCCGCGGGGTGCGTCGGGGTCATCCAGGATTGCCTAGATGAATCGGTGAGGTACGCGGGGGTGAGGGTGCAGCACGGGAAACTGATTGGAAAGCACCAGCTCGTCCAGAGGCACATCGGTCTGATGTCCACCAACCTCGAGGCGGCGAAGCTGCTGCTCCTCAAAGCCGCCTTCGTCAAGCAGAAGTATGAAGAGGACCCGAAGAACACCGAACTGAGGGACATCACCGACCTCGCGTGCGCCAGGGCGAAGTACTTCGCGGCGAACGC
>JAKAPN010000217.1 GCA_021822995.1 archaeon | reverse complement strand
CAGACCGCGACCCTTGGGCATGACCTTCAGCCGCTGCTCTGGCCGCAGGCCCAGCTCTTCCCGGACCTCGTTGGGTATGACTATCCGCCCTCTGTCGTCTATCACAGCTTCGCCCATTTAACTTCCCATCCCATGATGTGTCCCACTCACTAATAACCCTTCCGAGGCTCAGTATCGCTTGCTCTTGTTCCCTATGGCTTCCTTGAGCCTGGCCGAGATGAGGTGCGTCAGCACGAGGTGGAACCCCTCGACCTGCGGCGTCGAGTCCGCGGGGACGACTATCGAAGCGTCCGCCAGCTTCCTCAGCATCCCGCCGTCGAACCCGATCAGCCCCACGACCTTCCCCTTCTTCTCCTTCGCCACCTTGACCGCCTTCAGGAGGTTCTGGCTCCAGGGCCCTGCCTTGTCGCCCCCCGACCCCCCGTGGACGCTTATCCCCACGAGGACGTCCCCTTCCTTCATGAAGGACTCGAGCTGGTACGAGTACACGTCGCTCCACCCGTTGTCGTTGGTGAGGGCCGACATCAGGGGGATGTTGTCCACCAGCGCGAAGGCCCTGAAGCGGTGGGGCGCGTCGTCGGAGACGTACTTGTTGAGGTCGGCGGCGAAGTGGGTCGCTGTGCTCGCGCTTCCTCCGTTCCCCGCCACATAGACGGCCTTGTCGTTCTTCCACGCTTCGTAGAGCACGTTGATCGTCGCCTCGATGTCGGACCGGGATATCTTCTTCACGACGTCCTCGACGCCGGCGAGATAGGCGCTGATGAACTCTGAGTGTTTCATCCCAGTCCCCTGAGGTCGGTCCCTCTCATGGCACACGATACCCTTCCAAACCCCTCTTGTAGCTCTCTCGCGAATCCGGAGGGGATGACTCTGAATCCCCTTAACCTAGGCTTTGGCATTGCATGCCTGACCCGGAGACGGAGTCTTGCTAGAGGGAGTCCCTCCATCTTCTGCAAGAGTGCTTCCACTTTGTCGGGGTCTCCCTGCAAGAACGCCGAAACTCCAGCGATGGTGAACTTCACGGAGCCGGCTACTCCAAGCTCCCATGCTGCCTCCTGCACGAACTCACGAAAGCCGACACCCTGGACGTGTCCGCTGAAAGAGACTGTCATCGCTGTCTTCTTACGTGACTTTGCGCTAGACATTGTAGATTATCTTGCTCCCTTCGGGCGAGAAGTGGAACCTGTGCTCGACCAGGCCCTCCTTGGCCATGGCGGCCCTGAGCTTCGACCTGCCGTTCTCGCTGTAGAGCATCAGGAATCCGCCGCCACCTGCCCCGCAGTTATGAACAGCCACATCGCCGGCGATGTAAGTATGTGATCCTCCAACACCCAGGTTGTAGACCTCGCCTTCGTGGATTCGCTTCTCGACCCTGGTGACGCTCGCTTTCGAGTAGAGCGCGCCTTCGATGCGCACGATGTCTTTCCGGAGAGAGAGCCCCTTGTGGTTTCTCCTCGACACTGGGACGATCCTATCTTGTAGCAATGATTCCTTGAACGCCTTGGCGTCATCTCCAAAGATGGAGATGATGTACGCCCTCTGCCGTGTAGAAATGAGTCCTCGCTTATGGATTCTCTTCGGCGGAGCGTCTTCATGCTTTAGGCTGCATACGAATCCTAACCTCAGGCAGAGTTGCTGGACTTGCTTGGCTAGTCTGAATGAGACCGTCTTGTAGTAGCAGCGAACCGTGGAGTGTCTGGTCCTCTTGTCATACGCGTCTCTTTCTCCCCCGTCGCCTAACCACAGGGCCCTAAGAACCACGAATTGTCTGGTGGGGCGCAACCTCATGACAAAATCGGGGAGGTGCTTTTCTTCGGCGCCGTCGCCGCACAGGTCGAACACTAGTTGGCTGAGGGCGGTTGACGAGCAACGTACAACAATGCTCTGTCCAGTCCCATTAGGAGCGACGGCAGCCATTTTCGAAAACGTCGAACCAAGGTCTTCGACGATCTGTTTGGCAATTGCTGACTCGTTGTTGTTCAGCGCGAAGAAAATCTGGTAGGCGCTTCTCGACCCTTCGGCAGCATACCAGCCAATCAACCTGAGAAATGAGTCGCTGAGTGGTATCCTGGAGGGAAACCCCTCATATAGGAAATGGTTGGCATACTTTGGAGTCTCAAGGAAGTTCGGATAGCCAACGGCTTCCAAGTCATCAACAGTGTCATCGATTGGCAGCAACAGTGCGTCTCCCTTCTCAAAGGCGCTCGCGGGCTTGAAGATCGGCAGGTTGACTATTTTCTGCCCGTATTCCCGCCTGTTGCCAGGGTGTTTTACCGTAGTCATCAAAGGATGCTCAGGTGTCACCACAAGAGGCTCGTCCACCCCTTTGATGGTGAATTGCAAAATCGGCCCCTCGTAATGGCGGTGCATCACCTCGTGGACGTATTGAAGGATGTAACGGCAATCGTAGACCCGGTCACCTGGCTTGACAGCCTCGATGGGGATGTATCCTGACTCCGTCGTCACAAGGGTTCCGGGAGCCAAGCAGAGTTTCCCCCCGAGGGCGCCGTTGTCTTTCGCCACCTTGTACCAGTGGTCTATCTTTTCGTTGGTCATGGCGCTGACGACCCCGCGCTTCACAGTCCAGTGCTCGTCGAGGAGCTCGCCGAACCTCGTGAGGTTCCCCGAGGCGAGCGCGTCCCTCACCTTGTACCCTATCTCCTTGATCCTGTCCATCTTCTCAGTCGCCCCGTCCTTCTCGATGGCAGTCTTCTGCTTCGAAAGGACAGACGACGAGCTCCGGGTCATCCCTGTATAGAACATCAGCGTGTTCGCCTCCAGCTCGGCCATGCTGTTGGTGGTGAGCTTCAGTGGCTGCACCTTGACCTCGCCGTCGACGTCGACCTCGTAGGACCTGATGCCGCCGAAGGCTGCCACGTACTCGTCCTGCTTCCCCGACGGCTCCTTCAGGCGGTTCATGGCGATGTTGCACGCCTCTTCCGCGACGAACTGGGAGGAAATCTCCTCTCGGAGGTAGGCGTGGAGCGCCCTCAGCAGCCCCACGCAGAAGCTCCCCGACGACCCCAGGCCGGTCGCAGCGGGCGCGTCAGCCACGGATACTATCTCGATCCCCTTCTTGATTCCGACCGCGTCCAGCCCCTCCCGCACCAGTGGGTGCTTGAGCTTCGC
>JAKAPN010000216.1 GCA_021822995.1 archaeon | reverse complement strand
CCCATATGAGAAAAGGAGTGCACGAAATACAGGACTATGAACAGGAGGGAGGCCACGTCTGTCGAGAAGACCCACAGGGGCCGGGCGAATGGCAGGTCTCCGATGAGCAGGTAAGCCAGATACGCGTACGACGCCGCCCAGATGGCCCCCTGCCTATCCACGCGGGCCGTGGCTCCCTCGCCGTAGAAAAGACTTTCCCGAAGGTCGGCGAGCGAAACTGTCAGTGATGGCCCGTGGAAGAGAATGAGATGTGCGCGATTCAGGCGGCCGCGGCTACTTCGGCGACGACGTTCTGCCCATCCCGCTGCCCCCTTATGGCACGTGACACCCTCTTGATGACGGAGAATATCGGCTTCCGCATCCAGACAACCATCCACGCATCAAACAGTGCATAACCCATGCCGAACGCCATTCCCAACTGGCTCACTCCTATTGTGTAGGCCACCATGATGCTGCCGACGTCGACAAAGGTCGCTACCGCGTTCTCATATACGTCGGCCGATGGTTTGATCGTCCTTATCGAAGCCACGGCCATGAGAGCATGATCTGAGTTTAGAAATATAGTAGAACTCGAAATCTATATCAGCGTTCGATTCAAAAGCCGCCCGGGCATGGGCCATCGAGACGGCCGCGGTTTGCCGTATTCCCGAATCCGCCGGTCCGTGGTTCGGGTTTCCAAATAAATTATTATAATAGTGGTCCCCATACCAATCAAACTATGGCTAACAGAGGGCCGGGATACGAATGCGCAATATGCCATGCCCCCGCGCCAGGCAAGACGGAACTGATGGAGCACCTTAGGGCCAACCACGAAATACTGGAGGTCATGTCCTACGCGGCGAACACGATGATCCTCGAGCAGGACAGGGACGTGGCGGCCTCAGAGTACCACCGCCAGTTCGAGCACATAAAGAAGGAACTGCAGGGCAAGATCTGAGCGGCCGCCCGGCGATGTTTCGCCGTGCCCTAGGACCCCTTGGGGTACCCGGCCAGGTGTTCTTCGATTCCTGAGGAAGCCCCGCCCGGTGGGATATCTGCTCGGCCCTTCCCAACGAACACACTCCTGAACTACGACGGGAACGGCAAGAACTTCGCTCTCTACATGACGAAGTTTACCAAGAACGGGGGAGGCAGGCTGGCCAGGAGGTGGGCGCACGGAAACATCGCCGACGGGATGAATGCGTGGGTGGGAAGTCCGGCGGGGGGAAGAAGATTCTTCTCAGGAAATTCGACATGCGAGCATCCGTTCAGCACGATGAAGGGGGGCATCCAACCAGGGATACTTCCTGCTCAGAGAAATGAGGAAGGTGAGGGGTTTTACAATACTCTCCTGCAACATGAGGACGGACTTCGGCTATATCTTGCCCTCGCCCAGCAACCCGAGGTTCGTCAAATCCGATTTCAGTTCGTCCCTTTCCCGCTGCGTTAGTGGGATAACAGGAGGGCGCACATGTCCACCGGCCATTCCCATCAGTTCTCCCCAGTACTTGACGAGCTGAACGGGGAGGGCCCCACCCGTCCTCGCAACAACACTGGACCACCAGCGCCTGGAGAGCTTCTTTGCCGGCCAGACCTTCCTGTACTGCTTCTTCGCGTCAGCAAGACGGCCCGATGTGGCCAGCTCGACAAAATCCACATAATTGTGGGAGTCAGGTGTGTCGAATCTCCAGTCGCTCGTGTTGGCGAACATCACCTGCTGGTGAAAGTTGTAATATTCTTCGAAGAAGAATATTTCCTCGTCCGGGGTGCTGACCACCGCCTTCGTCCCCGCCTGCAGGTGGGTATCGATGCTGAGCTGCATGTTGAAACTCGCTTCCTTTATCGCGACCAAGTTCTCGATGTCAGCCAGCCTGGACAGCGCACTTGGGGACAACGTTATCCCGAACTGGGGCGAATTGTAGAATGCAATCCCCATGTCCGTCCTCTCTGCCACTCTTGAGACGAAGTCTATGACCTGCTCCTCTGTCTTGGTCATTATATACGGTGCCGCAAGTATCACGAAATCGTAACCCAACTCCTCGGCTTTCCTGCACATAACGACAACATCCTTGAGACAGGTGTCAGTGACTTGGAACGCGATCATAGCCTTACCGTGGACCAGACCTGGAACGAGTTCCATCAGCCTTGTCCTCTCCGCCTGACTGAGGCTCCAGAATTCGCCCATGTTCCAGGAAAACCCCATTCCCTTCGTCCCAAGCTTTACGACGCGCTCGATATTCGACGCGAGCCCCTCCTCGTCCAGCTCGTCTTCTGGAGTGAACGGAGTCACCATCGTAGTCCATTGACCGCGCAACGTTTCCCGGGTCCATGCCTTCGCTTCACGTTTGGTGTATTTCATGGCTCCGAAAACTCACCCTTCCTGGGGCCGAGGGTTCGTGTCCGGCGACGCGACGGTCCCCTTTATTATCGTCAACCTGTACAGATTGCCCTCTCTTTCCTCTGATACGATTGTGTGCCCCTTTCTTTCGGCCCATGCATGTGTGTCTATCCTGTTGGGGATGTCGGCCACGATCGCACACACCGCCATGCCTCTCTCTATCCTGCTCATCACCTTTTCCAGCGCGACCAGGATTCCGGTGCAGCTCTTGGTCGTGCCGTCCACCACCGTCGCGATTTCGGGTACGGTCATCCTAGCCGTCCCCCACAGATTCAGTTGTACGTTGCGATCGGCGACTTGGCATAGACGTCTATCTCCCCGGTCATCCTGAGTCGCAGCTCGTGCTTCAACTTAGCCACGGCTGCCGCGGCCACCTTACCGCCAAACCTGTCTTGATTGGTGCACACGGCGCCACGCACGCCAACTATGTCGGGGTTTATTCTGATCAACGTGTCCAGATTTTCTATCCTCAACGCGCCGGAGAGCGCCGTGCTCATCCCCAGATCCTTACCTTTGTCGATGAGGGGTTTCAGTGTCGCTTCGTCCAAGAAGTCAAAGAGGTTCCGACCGTCCTTCGTCAGTGTATCTATCAGTATCCCGTCGCTTCTGCTTTCTTCGGCCAAACGAATCACCAGCTTCGGGTCGAGCCCCTCGTAGAGGTAGCTGTCAGCGAAGGTGGCTGCTATCAGCTTCGTGGTGAAGCCTTCAAGCGCCCGGCGGCTCTCCTTAAGTATCCTCAACGCAGTATCGTAATCGG
>JAKAPN010000215.1 GCA_021822995.1 archaeon | reverse complement strand
TATGGAGGACCTGCTCACCGGATTCGGCAGCAGGTAATACTCCGTTTAGTTCTGAAATTCCGTTGAGATCGCGTCAACCCCAAAGAAAATGCCGGAGAGGATCACGCACAGGCTCACTTCGCCTCCCCACGATGCTGAATAGAACGACATCGGTGAAGAAAGAAATGCGGGGGGCCTGTAGACGTAAACCACCGCCATGATCGCTATTCCGATTGTCGCGATGATCGCAAGTAAGATGTAGAACCGCGTTGAACGAAGGTAGTTCAGGAATTCGAATTCAGCTTGGTTAGAGCATTGGGCCCGGCCGGATGGAACCCTGTTGTTTGCCCGTTCAAATGGTTGAGCTTCAGGATCATCTGTCAATTCAAACACGCCCTTCAGACATTTTCTTCGATCAGACTGAGGTAGACATCCGCCAGGGCCGACGAAGAAGCCCTGAGGCTATTGACCCCGATTCTCAGCGCCCCCAGCTCGGAGAGGATATCCGCCTGAGTTTCGGCATTTCCAAGGAACTTAAACCGGAGGTTCTGATCGTCCAGCAACTCAACGCTCGTGACCCCCCGTATCTTACGTATTGTCTCGACGACCCTGTCATTCATCCTTGGACCTGCAAAGCCAACCTCCAGAACCGAACCTCCGCTGGAGAACCGGCTCGTGAGGTTCTGTATGGTGTCGTACACAATAAGCCTTCCGTGATCGATAAGGGCGGCTTCGTCGCAGACGTCCATCACTTCCGATAGCAGGTGCGAGCTTATGAAGATCAGCCTCTTGCGTTTCTTGAGATCTTTCACCATCTCTCGGACCTCGCTCATCCCCCTAGGGTCCAATCCGCTTGTCGGCTCGTCCAGAAGAACTATTTCGGGATCATTGAGGAGCGCACTGGGCTTGAGTGACAAAGAGCAATTCAAGCATGATTTCGATAGGATCGTTACTGATGAAGCCATTCGGTAGCTAAGAGAGCAGCTTGATGACTCCACCTTCAAATCATCCGCTCGTATCCTGATACTGGTGTTGCTTGCGTTGGCCAGGAGGATGAGCTCCGTACAACTCAGGACGCTTACGGGACTGGGAAAGGGTAGCCTGGAGAACCATCTGAATAAACTTGAAAGCTTTGGTTATATTAGGCTGAGCTATGCAAAATCCATGGGGGCCAGGGGCGTTCCAAGGCAGACTGTGGAGATCACTGATAAGGGGCTTGATGCCTGTCGTGCCCTCGTTAAAAGTGTGTCAAGTTTGACCCTATTATGTCGACCCGCCTTGATAACCCCCCTTTGCCGAACATTAACCTCGGGAAGCGCCAACCGAAACGAGTGGACGAAGACACGGAACAACGTACTTTATCTTATGGTTCATTTGACAACTCATGCAAGCGACTCTGCCGTAAATTGGAACAGCCTCCAGAATACGAGTCACTAAGGAGATATAATTTGCCAATGATACCGGTGGATTACCGGCCCTTAATGTGCCAATTGTAGTTATCCGCCGTAAGCGGAAACCACATTCCTCAGTTCTGCCGACTCAACCGGTGTTGCAAGTAAATCAACTATGTCCCAGCGTATGGTCTTCCCGAGTCGCCCGCAGAGCATCTGGACATCCTCGATATCCTGTGGACGAGCGGCCCGCATCTTCGCTATCAGCAGTGCCTCCAAGCAGATCACCTTTATCTCCTTGGACCTGATCCTCTTTGTTACGGCGGTCCTGAATATAAAGGGAATAGATATCCCGCTGACGTCCTTTGTATAAATGTCCAGCTTTATCCCCTCCTCCGTCCGGATCACCCTCTTCCCACCTTCACGGAGGACGCGGTACCCCATACCTTCAAGCTCTCCATCGCTGATCTGATAGGCAACGGCCAGGTCTATGTCGTGCGTGTGGCGATACGGGCCGATGTGACAGGTGACGGCGAAGGCACCGACGAAGACGACCCGCTTAAGGTCCTCCGAAATCCTCGCGGCCACGCTTTCCAAGCTCAAGGAAGGAGCTCCTCCCTGACCTTCAGCACCATGTGCACCGGGAACTCCCCCCTGACCTCAAGCTGGTCCCCGTAGAGGATGTCCAAGGCTATGGCGTCGAGCGTGTTCCTTCCGCCTGCAGCCAGGCTGTCCAGGTAGACGCGCTGGATCTCGTTCCTGAGGTCGGTGTCGCCGTATCCTCCCGGCAGGACGGCCACCCTCCCTTTTTTGCCCTCTGAGAACCCCGTGGACTGCAGCGAGTTCGCCGCCTCATTCTGATCCGCTGCATATATGTACAAGGTGTACGGCGTCTGCAGTTTTGTAAGTTCGTAGGCTCGGTAATCCAAGGTTACCATCCCGCCGCCCAGCAGGCCGCGTGCCCTGTTGACGTCGCTTTCATCATACGCCCTCCCAAAGTACCTCGCGCGCCTTAGGGCCGCGAGAGAGGGGAGCAACTTGACCCAGACATGATAGGGCTGGAAAGCCGAGGACCTTATTGCGAAGTATCCCCTCCTTTTAGTTTCGACAACCAAGCCCAGCTCGCGCAGCCTTTCCAGGATCCTGTAGGCGGTAGCCCTAGAGCCCGCGGCATCAATCAATTCGCTTATGCCGTAGACCGGCTTCTGCCTACCCATCGACTGAACCACCGCCAGGGACCTTTCCATCTCCATACGATCTTTATAGCCTGATTTATATATAAAGATTTCTCATAATTGAGACTTAACGGCCAGTCACGGCTTACCTGCCAGTCACGGCTTACCTGCCAGTCACGGCTTACCTGCCAGATATCGCATAACTATGCCCTCTCAGCGCCGCCCGCTAGTGCCCAATAGCTGATATGAATTCGTATTCCAACCCTTTCGGCATCCACCAATTGCCCACTCGACCTCCATGTGCTGTCCGGAGCTGCCGAGAAGCCTGTCTTTCACCATCTCCTTCACCTTTACATCGCCCGGCCTGTCTATCCTCCCAATCTTCTGAAGCTAGCTATGAGTTAAGCTTCTTGTAGGAGTTAATCATTGCTAAGATAAGGCCACACCGACCCCAGTTTGCGCAGGCTACTGACATACTCCCACAGCTAAAGCTTGTGGGGTTCTAAGGTCTCTGTCGTTCCCAGAGTTGCCTCTTTAGGGGTATCAGTGCTCCCCTCCATCGCATCCCTGTCTGCGATGGATTGAACTATGCCCT
>JAKAPN010000214.1 GCA_021822995.1 archaeon | reverse complement strand
TGATGGTTGGGCTCCAGAGAAACTACACCGTGGTCCTCGTCACACACAACATGCAGCAGGCAGCGAGGGTAGGGGACATGGTGGCGTTTCTATACAGGGGCGAAATGGTCGAGTTCGGACCCGCTGACGAGGTCTTCCAGAACCCCAGGGACCCTTTGACCGAGAAGTACATCCGGGGGACGCTGTAGTTGGTGATCGGGTAGCATTGAGACTCATGGATCTGGGGTTGGACCAGCTCAACTCGACCCTGATAGAGATGGCCAACCTCTCGCAGGCTGCCGTCGCGGCGTCGATCGAAGCATATGTCAAGGGAGGGAAGGGCGCGGAGGTGAAGGAGATGTCCGACCGCCTGCAGGGGCTCCATCGCCAGGTCAGCGACCTCTCGGTAGAGATGATCGCGAGGTACCAACCCGTGGCTTCAGACCTCAGGTTCCTCAAGGCATGCCTCGAGATCTCTTACGGCTTCTTCCGGTATGGGAGATACGCGCTTGACATCACCGAGGTTCTCGACATCTTCGGAGACCTCAGAAAATGCGACCACGGATTCGTCGAAACGACGGCACAAAAGACACAGGAAATGATCAGGATGAGCGTAGAAGCGTTCTCCAGAAGGGACGTGGAGACGGCGAGGAAGATAGTGGCGCTCGACGACGCCGTCGATGAAAGCTATAGGCATAACCTCAGGATGACGCTCGAAGCCAAAGGCAACATCAGATGCTCCCTCTCAGCCACGCTGATCCTCAGATATCTCGAAAGAATCGCTGACCACGCGACCTACATCGGGGAGACGGTCGAGTACATTGCGACTGGCGTTGAACCAGTCGGCTAACTTCCGGACGCCTGGTCGAACGATATCAGCCTGGTGACCTTCTTTCCCGCACCGATTGTGATTTCGTCCCCCAGCTCTACTTTCACCCCCGCGCGTCCGTCCGAAGCGCCGTAGAGCCTGGCATCCGCCATCCTGAACAGGGACAGCCGTATCTTGCTCTCCCATGGAACTCGGTACCGTAACGGGCGAACCGTCGACCCTTCGCGTTCGGTGAAAGTCGGCGACACATGACAGACGCCCACTTCGTCCCCTGCAATGCTCGAGTGCGCCCGGGGGTCCATCGAGTCTCCTTTGATCCTGTCCAGGTAAGAGTAGTATCCTGATGCTCCTGCCTGCGTAGAAACCACGACCCCGTCGCCGATGGCCACTTCGTTGATGCTGATCCCTGGGCCGGCGACCACCACCTTGTACCTGATGCAGGTGCTGTCGCTCCCTCTCTGCAGGTAGACGTCGGTGAACACCTCGTCGAGGAGCTTCCCGTTCTTGGAGACGGCGAGTCTCTTGTGCACTTCGACCGAGTACTCTCTCTTCTTTATCCTCTGAAGGACGTCAGGGAGCTCGTCATAGGCTACCCTTGCCATGTGCGCCCTCGATCCTGTTACGCCGTTCGACCTTACTCCGACGAACAGGAGCGGTATGTCCTCGGTCCTTCCGTAACGGCTGAACCGCCCGTCGCCCCCCACAACGATGCCGAAGTCAGCCCCCCTGTCTCCCACTTCGATACCCGCGCCTGCCACAAGTGCCTTGAGCTCATCGGGCGGGACCTTGGGAACCCCGCTGTCGAGCAAGAGCTTCGCTTTCATCTGCTCGCCCCGGGATCCATGAACTCGAGCATGCTCCTTTCCCCCTCGTCTCTGCTCCCCGTCTGGATGAACCTTGTCGCCCTGGCCCTGGCCTCGTCCTGTGAAGGTGTCGATGCCCCAATCCTCTCCATCATCTTGAGCGAGTTTTCAACCGCGAACCCCTTGAAATGGTTGTTGAAGTATCCATACGTCTTCTTCACCCTGGCCGCCACCTCCTTCACCTTCGGGACCCATCCGTCCAGCTCCTTCTCAGAATATCTGTAGTTGTACCAAGGCCTGCTCCCCCTTCCATGCCAACGAATGAACGCGAAATCGGCGGTCACCACCGTGTCAGGAGGCAGGAGCGGCTCGTCCACTATGACGTTGGCCACGTTCTTCCCCCTCAGGAACGACCACACTTCTTCCCTGAGCCAGGAGGGATGTCTGAACTCGACCGCGAAGGCGACGTCCTCTGGGGCCATACCAAGGAACGCCTTCAGGTTCCCGAAATCGGCTTCGTACGAGAAGCTCGGTGGCAGTTGGAGGAGGACTGGACCTAGCTTCCCCGTAGCCATGAGCGGTTTCAGCAGGCCCAGGAACCTGATGAGGTCTGATTCTACCCCGCGCCCGGGGTCGAGCTTTTTCTCGTGGGTTATCAGCTGAGGGAGTTTGACCGAGAAGACGAAGCCATCAGGCGAGTGCCTCGCCCACCCAAGCACCATGTCCTTTGAAGGATACGCGTAAAACGAGGAGTCGACCTCAACTGTCCGATATAGATTCGAATAGTAAGAAAGCTTGTTTGTGGAGGAGTTCGGGTAAAAGACCCCTGTCCACTCCCCATAGGACCACCCTGAGGTGCCAATGTAGACCTCGGACAAGCGCGTATGCAGAGACGGAGCTGTCGATTTAAGTCTGGGTGGACTCGCTAGAACGACGGCATCCAGCCGGGTCTCGAGGACCAAGTCGCGATAGCGTCGTGGGCGTGGATCGATTCAAAGCAACGGCCGCTTATGAAGAGGGCATCAGGGAACCTGCTCACGCACTCTCTGACGAGGTCCTCCGCGAAGCGAGGGTTCGTCTGGGCCTCAATGATCTTCTTGGCTTCCTCGAGCCGCTTCATGTGCTCTTTTGGAGTGGCGGAGAAGCATTCTGATATCCGCGAAATCACTTGCATGGAATTCAGCACCTTTTCGCTCTTCAAGACCACCGTCATCTCCGCCCTCTGCATGTGCCCGATACCAATCATCTTCTTCGAGCAGGGGCACGCTGTCATCCCGAGCACCACGTATCGGTAGGAAATAGCGCCGCGCTGGGTCGCCCTCAGCGTCACCTTCGCGAACTGGTCTTCATATGGGAGCTCGAAGCTCGCCGTGACGCTCGAACCTGGCTGCGTCCTGTTCACCTCGCTGCAGATCCATCTCAGCCACTGCTCCATCCCTTTGGACCTCCTGCCGTTCGCCGCCTTGACCAGACGGCTCATGTGGACGCCCCTATGCAGCCCGGTTGACGTCTGGACCGTTAGGTCAACCGGCAACGTAAAGTTG
>JAKAPN010000213.1 GCA_021822995.1 archaeon | reverse complement strand
ATATCGGGACAGCAAAGAAAAGCTATCTCGCCAATCGTAGCAACAGTCCTCATCATCGCAGCCACACTCATCGCAGCGGCGGCAATCCTCGGGTATGTCTTCGGCATATTCGGCGGAGCTAGCAACACAGCAAACGTGTCTGCAGCTTCGACTTCGCTTGGAGGCGCGGCGGCATGCACAGCCCAAACTACAACCGCTGCGGGAACGTGTTTGGTGACTCTCTCTAACACAGGGACGGCAAACACATATCCATCAGGGACAGCGACGCTGACTTTCGCCGGAAGTACCGTCTCCCTGACTGTGGATAACAACCCTGCCTCAGGCACCGCCTCCGCGCCATGCACATCTTCGACTTGTGTCATCACCGCAGGCTCTTCACTCACCATTGACTTGGTCACCACCTCTACCATGGGGGCGCACGGATCGTCCTTTGTTGGATCCATCGCCCTAGCGAACGGCGAATCTGTTCAGATTTCAGGGACCTTCAACTAGGCGAGACCCTCTAAACGGTGTGGTGGTAACACCCACCGTCCTTCCTTATTTTGTGATGTGACTGGAAAGCATGACTGAGCGAATGGAATCGAAATCAGATTGCGCTGAGGAAAGAACAAGGATTGATATTGTTGCTGCAGCTGTCATGACTTTGGCGCTATTCGGGTTTCTGGGAAATGCAATGATAGACTTCAATTGGGGAAACAACTTCCTCGTCAACTCTGTTGCGTTAGCATACTGGTTTACTCTAAGATGGATGATTCCGTTCCCCATCAACTACTGGGGTGCGGGAGCTGCGATCTACTTTGCTATCTTCCTTCTTTCGTTCGCTGTCCTGGCCAGGATTCATGGATTACATGATGTCATCCTGGAGACGGTCATACTTGGTTCGAGTACTATGACACTCTTTGAGCTAGGTGTTTTCTATTTCGTCCCTTCTTTCTGGAATACATGGACAATGAGCTTTCTCCGGGGAACTCCTCTTGGGAACTTCACGAACGCTGATTTATTCTGGTCGTCGTTGGTAGCCTTCGGGTTGTCCGTGGTAGTGTTTTACGTAAAGAGGAGAAGAATTTGTTAATTCTGCTTCTCTTCCCAACGTCGTATTCTCAAACACTTCTTGCCTCACACCGAACCAACATGGCAGAGCTCACCCAAACCGTGTGGCGATAAGTCCCTGCCGTTGAAGGCAGCTGGGAACGGAAGGCGCTTACGAGAATTCCATCCTGCCGATGGAGCAAGATTGCCTACTGTTCTCCCCTCTTTTATTTTCTACTTGCCTGACAATTGTGCAAACTTGTTTCCCGATGCCAGCCACACCCCCTCCACACCCCCTGAGCCTGACCAGAGGGCGGCACCCCCCCGACCCTTGGTAGGGCCTCGATCCAAAGGATGACTGTACGAAGACTGGAATTGTAGATGCGGGGAGTACGGAGCGACCCAAGGGGAGAGTTGCGCTTTCGCAACCCTTTTCCCGGTGTGCTCACCGCCTATGGCTCCCTTTGATTGAATCCCCGTGAATGCTGTCGATGTTAAATGGGCCACGGTCCTTCTTACCAGTAGCTGGCGCGGAAAGATTGGCAGAAAAGGTCCCTGGCTCGGCGGAGGGGCCTTTCATGCCCGCCCCGGAACCCGGGATCTGAGCCATGGTCAGGTAGGAGGTCGGGCGGTCGGAAAAGACGTTCGACGCCAAGCACGTTGGACTAAAATCTCCATGAAGTCCCTCGAGAAACGCATCCCTATGGTCCAGTAAATCCCCGACCTGGGGACCCGCCTGGCAGTCGTAACGAGGGGCACCGCGAGTTGGGCTTGGCAGTCGACCCTTCCATTAGAGGACTGCAGAACGGACTCGGTGGACCGAAGGACGACCCTTCCAAGAGACAGAATCCAGACCTCAAGTCCATAATCGATAATTAAACTAAGGACCAAATTTCAAGGGCATTTGAGCAGACGTTCTCGTTCAGCCATACGTTCCAATCGGAGAGGAATATCTGACATCGTGGCTACCGTGCTCACCATAGCAATCACTGTCATAGCGGGTGCGGCCGTATGGGGGTACGTCAACGGTCAAGCAGGCGTGTCCGGGGGACAGTATGCCCAGGCTGTCGGCGCAACCAACGAGTACCTACAGGAGAGGTTCGTGGTACCGCAGGTGGCTTTCCTTTCGGGTGGGCAAGTCGACGTCTATTTCTACAACGACGGCAGGATACAGTTCCAGATCACGCAGATCCAAGTCTATACTCTATCAGGGGTGACCCCTTCCACCGATGTCATCTTTAGTGCCACGGGCGCTACAGATCTGCTGCACTCCGGGTGCACTGTGTCTACCCCGTCGAGCGTCGAGAGCCCCGTTGTCGGCACGGGGACGGGTGCCTTCTCGCTCGCAATAGGGTCGGTCACGTCGACACCGCTCCTCCTTACGTTACCCAACTCCTCGATGAACCCCTCTTGCCCTGCCTCTCCAACCTGGACGTCGGGGATGGCGTATTACTTCAAAGTGACGGGGCTCTACGGAAACCAGGTCGTCTACTACCAGGTCGACTAGTTTGTACTTGAACCTGAACCGACGAGGAAGAAGGAGAAGGGGTGTCGCAGGCATCGTCGGTGCGGTCTTCCTCTTCATCATGCTCTTCACTGTCGGAACCAGTTACTTCCTGTTCATCAACCAGAACAACCTGCTCTACACCCAGTCACTGATCAATCGGGCATCCGACCTCCAGGGGACCTTGAACGAGAACCTCGGGCTCACCACTTCCCAGGGGTCCAACGGCCACATCGATCTGAGTATCACGAACACGGGCGGCGCGGCAGCTACCGTAGTCCAGCTATACATCACTTCTCCGTCTGGAGCGGTAGTATCCATAAGCACCCAGTCCACCCCGCCCTTCCCAATCTCACTCAACCCTGGGACGACCAGCAGCACCATCGACACCTCCGTAGCATACACAACCGGCACCTACACCATAAAGGCACTCACTGAGCAGGGAGCCGTGTTCACGGTCACCTACCCGCAGACCGCGACATACCTCGCCGCCCAAGCGCTTTCCAGCGGCGCGATAGGTGACCTCTATCTGACCTTCCAGTCTTACACATACTACTTCATCACAAACAGCGGCTGTCCCACCGGCACGGGTTACTCGGGCTACTGCATGGAGACCGCCGCCGGCG
>JAKAPN010000212.1 GCA_021822995.1 archaeon | reverse complement strand
CCAAGATCGAGAAGGCGGGGTTCTTGGTGGTGAAGGTGCTGGAGCTCAGCCCGTTCGAGAAGGACCACGCGCTCATCTTCGCGGTCCGCAGAGACTGACTCCCTGCCGTTCAGGCGTTCTGGGCGAGCAGGAGCTGGCACTGGCCGGGGCCCGAGAACATGCGCACCAGCTCGTCGGAGAGCCCCGCTTCCCTGGCGTAAGGGCCCAGGTCGGGACGTTCGACCTCAGCCTCGGCGAAGCCCGCTTCCAGCGCCATCTGGACCAGCTCTTCATCGCTGAAGAACTTCGAGTGCGACGCTATGGGCTCCGGAGCCGCCTCGGTGCCGCGCAGCTCCTCCGAGTCGGTGAACAAAACGACCCTCCCCCGCCCCCTCAGGACCCTGTGCATCTCGGCCATCACCTTCGCTGGGTCGCTGACCAGGGCAAAGACCCCCGTACAGACGACGCATGTGAACTGTCGGTCTGGGAACGGGAGCGACTCCGCCTCTGCCTCCCGTATCTCCAACCTGCCCTCGGCCACGGCCTTTCTGTTCGCTTCCCTCGCGACATCGACCATGTCGGCGCTGTGGTCGACCCCCGCGGCGGTGCAGCCGCGCTCCAGGGCTTCCGAGAGGAACGCTCCTCCCCCGCACCCCACTTCCAGCAGGACGTCGTCGTCCCTCAAGTCCAGCCGATGCAGGATCGCCTTGAAGTTCGGGCGGTGATAGACAGGGTCCCGATACGTCGTCCGCGCTTCGACCCCCGCGGGCTTCCTCGCCCGCCTGTCGGTGAGCCAGGTCGCGAAGCGGGACGGGGAAACAGCCTGCGTTGCCCCGGCAAGGACCTCGTCGATGAACCAGTCGGAGAGGAGCGGACCTCTGTCTCCCAGCAACGCGGCAGGAGCGTCCGTTTCAAACACGAGCCTCGTCCCGCCGTCGAGCGGTTCGAATGAGATGGTGATCTTCGACTTCGACCCGTCCCCCCATGCAGACGACGGGCGCCAGTCGATTTCAACCGCCCGTCCGGGCTCCCATCTAGTGACCTTCCCTACGACAGCCCCGCCTTCGTCAAGGCGTCCCCGGTCTCCTGGGATGAACTCGAGCCCCCTCGCGCGCAGGCTCCCGGCGAAGTCGGAGACGAACCTGTCGAACGCGTCCGCGGCGCCGACGCCCTCGAGGTCCACGCTCGCTCGCAATGCCGACGCGTGCAGCGGGGAGGCCATTAAGGGTGCCGCATCGGGCTGCGCGTGGACGGAACCAGAGCCGACTTCAGCGGTCGGCGGAACCGCTCGGATTCAGCCGCTCGAGCTTCGCCCAGGTCTTCCAGCTCTTCCTCACGTAGGGAGGGAGCGGGTCCCCTCGCCTGATCCATCTGATGAAGAAGTCCTTGGTCAGAGGGTCGGAGGGGTACCCGGACCCGAAGTCCCCTTCCACACTCCTGAGGAGATTGACCTGCCTGTCCCTCTCCACCTTTGCCACAATCGAGGCCGCGGACACAACCGGGAAGTCCCTGTCCGCCTTGTGCAGGGCGACCACCTTGCACTTCGCCTTGAGGTTGGCGGAGATGTCCTTCCCGAAACGTGAGGCGACCGCGTCGGACGCGTCCACCGTCACGGTCCTGGCGCCGAGCTTGTCAATCACCCGGGCGAAGTAGACCGCTTCAAGATAGTTGAGCTTGCGGAGCCTCTTGCCGTTGATGACCACGTCGTCGATCTCGTCAGGGGTGATGCTCGCCCAGTGCACCCTGTCTGCCGCTTCCAAGATCTCGGGGTACAGCTCCTCCCGACGCCTGGGAGAGAGCTGCTTCGAGTCCTTCACCCCCAGCGCCTTCAGCTTCTCGACCCCGGAGCGGGAGGCGGAGACCCCAGCGACCACCAGAGGACCGAGCAGGCACCCCCTGCCCGCTTCGTCGACGCCGCCGAACCTCGCGGCTCCGCTCAAACCTTAGGGCCGCCCGCCGCCCCGAGAAGGGCCGAGTAGACCTGGTCGGCGGCTTCGTCCCGGTTCTCGACAGACAGCACGAAGGTCTCCCGGCACTTCGATTTCAGCTCGCTGAGGATGTCGTCCTCGAGCCTTTCGTGGACCACGGCGAGAAGGGGCTTTCCTGAGGCGATGCATTTCGCCACGGCACGCCTGAACTCGGGGCTGACGAGCTCCATCGGCCCGACTTCGTCGATAACCACCACCTCCGAAGAGGCCGCCGCGGCGTCTACCCCGGCGGCGCCGACCGCCGCGAGGTCTGTGAGGTTCACCCTGTACCTCCCGACCCTTGGCCCGAACTTGGTCGCCACAGAGGCCAGGACCCCCTTCCTCCCGCTCGTGAGGTCCCTCACTTCGAAGCCGACCCTGGCTCCTCCGGAGCGGAGCTCGGCCGTGACGCAGCCCCCGACGATGACCCCCGCGCTCTTCAGCTTCAGGACCACCCTGGACACGAGCGTTGACTTGCCCACGCCGGGAGGGCCCGTGACTAGCCAGATCTTTGACAAGGAGTTCCTCTCCTCCGCCCCAGGTACATGAAGGTACCACCGCTCTCGGGCGGGAGGCTTTAACATCGGAGCCGGCGGGACTGGGAGAGGATGGAAGCGGTCAGGTACGAGGAGGG
Organism: archaeon; assembly: GCA_021822995.1. GTDB lineage: Archaea > Thermoproteota > Nitrososphaeria > Nitrososphaerales > Gagatemarchaeaceae > UBA183. The sequence continues at coordinate 585 of JAKAPN010000212.1, read as the reverse complement.
GAGGACCTGGCTCTACGTCCCGCGGGCCAGCGTGGTCACCGTGCCTCCGCCGACCTCACCCGTGTTCTTCAACCCGGCAGCCTCGGCCAACCGGGACGTGTCTGTGGCGGTCACCGCAGCCGCTGGGGGGGCCACCTTCTGCGACGCCATGGCCGGGGTCGGCGCCAGGGGGGTCAGGGTCGCCAACGAGGTGGACGGAGTGTCGGAAGTGGTCATGGTCGACTTCAACTCCCAGGCGCTCCGTCTCGCCCGCCGCTCCGCTTCGTTCAACAGGGTGAAGGGGAAATGCGCGTTTGCAGAATCTGAAACCACGTCCTATCTCTATTCGCGCTTCGGGAGGGACCGGAGGTACGATTTCGTGGACGTCGACCCTTTCGGGACCCCGGTCCGCCAGATCCAGGCCTCCCTTTCAGCGACGGCGGACGGAGGGGTCCTTTCCATGACCGCGACCGACACCGCAGTCCTCTGCGGGGTCCATCGCGGGACCTGCGCCCGGCGGTACGGGTCGACACCGATCAACAACAGCTTCCACCACGAGACCGGCGTCAGGATACTGCTGGCGGCCCTGGCGAGGAGCGGAGCGGC
>JAKAPN010000002.1 GCA_021822995.1 archaeon | reverse complement strand
CGACGGTGTACGCTACTGCTTCCGCCTCGGCCCCAATCTCCTTCCCTAGCCAGCAGGGCTCCTCTTCCGAGGGGAACCTCTTCATCCTCACCATGGAAATCCCGCTCTTCCAGGTCCCCGCCCTTGGTATCTCGAGCAGCAACCCTGACTTCGCCACCCTCTTCTCGACCTTCGACCAGCTCCCCCTCGGCGACTTCTACATGCTGGTGGCCGAAGTCGCCGTCATCCTTCTCATCGGCGCCGGGCTGATCAACGTCATCATGTACCTGACAGGTGCCTCTGAGCAGCAGAAGGGAGGGACGGGCGGGACGCTGGCCGGGATCAGCAACGTCCTAGTTACGCTCCTACTGATTCTCCTGCTCCCCTACGCCTACAACGCCATAGCCGGGTTCGTCAACATCCTCGACCAGCAGATTATCGCCGGGCCGGGGAACCCCTACACCCAGTACCTCGGCAACAGCCAGCTCATCTGGAACACCCTCCCCACCGGGGGCAACCTCCTCACCGACTTCATCGGGGCCATCGCGAGCATAATGGCCTGGGCGATGTCGTGGCTCCTCGGAAGCGCTAGGCTCTTCCTCATCGGCGCCGTGACCGTCGCCATGCCGATCGTTCTGGTCCTCAGGAACGTCAAGTTCACGGCGAGGTTCGCCGGCGTGGTAGAGGACACATTCTATGGCCTGATCTTCGCCAGCGTCATCAGCGCATTGTTCATAGGGCTCGCTGCCTACATCCTCAACCACTGGAGCGGGTCGATCTTTCAGGCTGCTTCCGTCGACCAGACATGGGTCGCCCTGGCGGCCCTCTTCGGGGCCATCCTCGCGCCGACGGTCTTCGCCCCCATGACGGGCTTCTTCTTCCAGACCATGAGCCAGGTGGGGATGGCTGCGACAGGAACTGCCTTCGCGATAGGAGCGGGGGCGACCGGGCCTGCGGGGGCCGGACTGAAGGGCGGGCTGGCTATGGCGGGACAGTCGCTCGGAGGGCTCGCGATGAACAACCCTGCGGCCGGGTTCACCGAGAAAGCTGGTGCTGCGCTGGGCGGATTCGGAAGCGGCTTCTCTCGGTCTGTCCCCCATATGCTTCAGAACATGGCCCTTATGGGGACCGTGGGGACGCTGGGGGGCCTCGGGGCCAGCAGGTCGGCGTCCGCCATCAACAGGGCAATCGAGCTGAAGATGCCCGAGGAGACTACCCAGTCGATCCAGAAGCACAGGGCGGAGGTTCTTACGAACGAGTTCCAACTCAATTCACGTGGGGGCCCCCTTCCCGAGAAGGGATGGAACAATCTGTTCAACAGAGCCTTCTCGGTGGGGGTGCCTCACGGCTCAATCAGGGCGAGTTTCGACAAGCTGGGAGGAGACCTTGACCAGTTCAAGTCGGAGGTGGATCAGCTGATCATCTCACATGCAGGTAGGTGAACGGGCTAGTTCTATGGTCTTGCAAGTGCTGGTGTTTTGGTCCCCTTCTGATACCGGTTCCATTTCGGTCGCAGATATGCAAGGTACTCCTTCCACCTTTCGGAAGGGAGTGGTCCGCCGTCCGAGAGACCGAATCGGGGCTGGATTACATCCCACTCTTCTGGCCAGACGTCAGCCGTTGCGTACAGAACATCATTCGTTTCCGCTTTCTGCGTAGCCAGATAAGTCAGGAAGTTGATGTACAATGACTTCAGCTCGTCCAGTTGTTTCGCGTGGGGCTCGTTGTCCAAGCCAACGAATCCGATGTAGTTTCCTGGAGCAGACAGGTCAATGTGATACTTTGCCGCGATTACATCCCACATCCGATTGCGTATGCTAACTAACCTCTGAAATTCCTCCTCGGTTAGCCTGAGGCTCATATCCCCCGGTTTCGTATTGATTCTGTCCAGCCTTTCCTCAAGCTCTTTCCGCGCATCTTGATACAGTCGTTCGAGAACTTCGTCCAACCCCGCCATTGGAGCCTGCGTAGTAGCGGAACTCGTCCCCGGGGCCAGCAGGGATGACGCAGCGGCCATCGGTTCCACTCTGATTGACTCGATTTTGGAGCCAGCGGAGTAGGCTATAATCATGGCGTTGCCGTCTGGCTTCACCATCCTGATTGCACTTCTTTCAAATCCGGTAACCTTGCCGCCTGCCTCGAACATGACTGATTGGTCGGTGATGTGGAGGATCGCGTCGTCCCCGTCGACCTTCACCTTTGGCTCTGCCATGGCCTTGGCCTCTTGAAATCACTTCATGCCATCAACATATAACCACCACGCCCAGGTGCCAAGAGCCGGATTCGTTCGGGTTCTGTTGCGGTCATTCGTACTGGTTGACATCCCTGCTGCGCCTCTCGTGTTGAATGTTCTGGATTGGCACGCTTTGTTTGTCGGACCTCTCGACTAGGATTCCGGCATTCTTTGGCGGAGGAGGCTCGAAGTGGAACGGAATCGAAGAGTGTGGACACAATCCCTGAAATTAAGTGGTCGACATGTGGCAAGGAGTTGGAAGTCATAGAGATTGCTCACCACTCCCTTCCTCTTTTCAGAGTCCCGTTGTAGTATACCTTCCATTCGGGCGAATTGGGTTCGGGGATGTCTTCCTCCCTCAGGTCTCCCCACCTTTCAGGGGTGGCAACAAAGACCATCGGGTTGAGTGTTATGTCGAAGTGGTAAACTTGTTCCTCTTCCCAACCGTCAGCATAGAACCTGAGGGTGGCATTGAGAGGGAGCATCTCCTTTCTTGTTTCGGTCGTCAGGACGTTTGAGCGATATTCCCTTTCACCGACCTTGGCGTGTCTCCACTTTAGGGCGCCGAAAGACAACTTGAACGAAGCGTAATGCCCGAATGGGTGGGACATGTCAACCTCGAGGGTGTACTCAAAGGCTCGAACCTTTCGAATTTCATGCTTGGCCAGAAATGGGAACACGCAAATGGATTCGCCCGCGAGGACGTAATCTTTCTCGTAGGAATTCCCATCTTTGTCGTAGAGGATGAGCGGATACGAATCTGCTCTCCATTCTTGGCGGAAGGGGGCTGTGCTGTAGACCACCTTCGGGGAATGGAGGGTCCCTCCCCGCGACCATATCCTGAAACCGATTTTCTCCTCCTTTGAAACGAATTTGATTTCCAACCTAGGACGGTTGAACCTTCTCATGGCCCAAACGCCACCCGTGATGATCGCCCCTGCAACGATGATGGCGTTGGCGAGGATGGTGAGAATATCGAATGGTGTCGTGGCCTCAGTCCTCCTTTTTCGTGGATTGTGTCGAACAGAACCCCCGTTAAATGGCCCCGGACGCTCATCGTAAGGAGGCCAGAGGAAAGTGCCACGGAAGCGGGCCGCCTGCGGCTCGTTCACCAACGGGGAGAGGATATGGGAGACGTTCCTGAAGGTGACGGGCTGGAAGAGCGAGTACAAGAGCGTCCAGAGGCTCCTGAACCACCTCGCCAGGAGGATAAAGAGCGAGGGGAGCAGGGAGTGCTACCTCAGCTGGCTCTACAGGTACTGCAGGAAGGTCGGGAAGGACCCCGAGGAGGTGTTGGCCTCCGAGCCGCTGTGGATCAGGGAGAGCATGCAGGACTTCGTGGACGACTCCGGGGCCAAGACCAGCGAGACGGGGAACCTGGCAAGGGCCGCCCTCACAGCCTTCCTGAAGTCCAACGGGTTCGACGGGAGCGAAAAGAAACCCGTCAGGATCAAGGGGTTCTTCACGCCGGCGCGCAAGACAATCGAGATGACCGGGCTCGTCCCCCCAGGAGAACGTGCTTGATCCCCTCCAGAGAAGCCGTCTCCCTCCGGAGCATGAGAGCGTCGATGGTGCGCGATATCGGTTCGCTCCCCAGGTACCCCGTGCTCCCCAAACCCTCGCCGAGCCTCGCCATCACCCCCAGTTGACCGTATGACTTTGCGGAGCCGTCCGGCTCAACCTTGTACTTCATCATCTTCAGGGAGTTGAAACCGACGGCGATAACGGCGACCTTCGTCTCGCCCTTGAGCCCTTGGAACTCCGCTTAAGGATTGCAGTGGGTCGCTGCAGCTAGGCCAGCCTCTTGAGCTCCTTCGGGGGTCACGAGCCACCAGAGCTCCCCAGACACCCTTGGCGTGAACCCGGTGACCACCAGCTTTGCCATGCCTCCCTTCTTCAGGATGATCCTCGAGCTCTGGGGTCCTCCGGCGGTGCCAATGACTTCGCCTATGGCCGTGGTGAGGTAGGGCTCGTGCCCGACGCAGAGGACGCCGCCGTCGGCTTTACCCTGCTGAGCCGCCTGAAGAACGCAACCTTGCTCCCCTCGGGGCTGAGCTCAGGCCACTCCTCCACTCCGCCCTCCCTCTGGCGAGCCTGGTGAGATACCGCAGGGCTGCCTCCCTGGAGTCGTCGACTCCCGCATCCCTTGCCAGCCTGTTGTTGGGGGATCCACAGCTGGCCTCCTGAGAGCGCCGAGGAGCCGCCAAACTTCGCCCCCCTCTCCAGAACGGCGACGGTCGCCCCTCTCGAGGCCGCAGCCAGGGCAGCGGTGAGCCCCCTGCCCCTGCGCCTGCCACCAAGACGTCATACGAGGCCCGCAATGCCATGCGAAGACCGTCTCCGCGCCTCCGCTACTCGGCCTTCATGGCCGCTTTCATCACGTCGACCTTCTCCTTCATGAGGGAGATGGCCGCCTCCAGGTCCTTGCAAATCTCCTCCTCTCGGGTCAGCGCGTCCTGAAGGTTGGCTATCTTATTCGGGGCGCCCTCGAGGTCCCGAGTGACCTCTCCCAGAGGCGCGTAATCCAGCCTCCTTGGCATCTCAGAGAACAGCTCTCTCTGCACCTGGTTGATCTCCCTGAGCTTGGTGTCGTCGGTGGCAGCGAGCCATGACACCTCCCTCCCGGCCCGCAGGCTCTCGTAGAGCTGGTCCTGCAGCTTGATGTACGAGTCACAGTACTTCATCCAGGCCTCGTTGAAGGCGGCGAGTATCTCCTGCATCTTTGCGTCCCGGGTCACCTCTGGTTCCAAACCTGTAAGATTCCCTGGAACCCCACTAATAGGGTTTGGAAGCCTCACGCTCACGCGCTTAATAGGGTGTAGATACGGAAGAACCTGTGAATCAAACCCAACCAGAGATCTGCGTGACCCATCAAATCAGGCTCCAGCCGGGCGGAGAGTCGAACAATCTCGTTTGCCCTGTCTGTGCTCAGATAGACACCCAGGCTTCGCTCAGGAGACGCTCACGCAGGCGTTAGAGATGAGAGACACCCCCCCACAGCCGCGAAAGCTCCCTGTTTCCTGCCCGAACTGCGGCATGGTCGAACGCCTCTACAGGACCCCACGGGGGCTGAGGTGCGCCGACTGCGTGAGGGTCATGGACTCCGCCGGACTTGGTTTCAGATAGACCATCGTCCGGCTCTCCGTGTTATATACTAGTACAAGTCTGATACCTTCGAGATACCTGGTATCTCAGACTGTAGTCTAAAATGTCGTCCAACAGCAACTTTTCGCGGCTCCTCAAGCAGGAGAGGAGTTCGGACAGATGCCCCAGATGCGGCAAGCCGAGCGTAGTGACCGACGGCGCCGGGGCGGAGACCTATTGCAGCCACTGCGGGCTCGTGATCAAGGAGAAGATAGTGGACCAGGGCCCGGAGTGGAGAAACTTCTCCGGAGATGCCGAGAAGGCGAACAAGGGGAGGACGGGGCTCCCGACTTCGATCGCGATCCACGACCAGGGGCTCGCGACCATGATCGGGTCGACGAACAGGGACGCCTCCGGGCGCGCTCTCTCTGGGAGCGCCAGGACGACGGTCGAGAGGATGAGGACCTGGGACCGGAGGAGCCAGGTGCACGAGTCGGCAGACAGGAACCTGCGCCAGGCGTTCAGCGAGCTGAAGAGGTTCTCCGACAAGCTGACGGTGTCCGAGGCGGTCACCGAAAAGGCGGCATACTTCTATCGCAAGGCCCTCGAGAGGAACCTGGTCAGAGGGAGGTCGATCACGGCGATCATAGCGGCTTCGCTCTATGCGGCCTGCAGGGACGGCGAGATACCCCGAACACTGAAGGACGTCGCCGCGGTCAGCAACGTCAAGAAGAAGGACCTCGCGAGGTCATACAGGCTGCTGCACCGGGAGATGGACTTCAAGATGCCCGTTGCCGACGCATCGAAGTGCGTTTCGGGGATCGCGTCCAGGGCCGGGATGGCCGAGAAGACGCAGAGGAGGGCGCGGGAGATACTCGTGATGGCCAAGAGGATGGGCCTCTCAGCAGGCAAGGACCCCATGGGGCTGGCGGCCTCGGCGCTCTACGTCGCTTGCACGTTGGAGGGGGACATGAAGACCCAGAAGGACGTCGCGGAGGCGGCGAGGGTCACCGAAGTCACCATCAGGAACCGCTACAAGGGCCTCAGGTCTGCCCTTGGCATCTGACTCTCTGGATTCACCCCTTTAATAGGGAGCCGGGCAACACATCCTCATCGGATGGAATAACGGTAGGGGGTTGAATGTATTGAGTTTCGGTCGAGGAGGAGGTTATGGCAACAGGGGAGGTTCCGGCGGCTTCGGAAGAGGTTCCGGGTCCTTCAGGAAGCCAGTTGAGGTCGGGAAGGAGTACAACGTCTCCGTTACAGACACCAGCAGGCGAGGAGAAGGGATTGCCAAGGTCGAAGGGTTCATCGTCTTTGTCCCTGGCACGAAGGTGGGCCAGAACGTGAGGATAAAGGTCACCCAGGTCTCCGAGAGGTTTGCCTCAGGGCAGATTGTCGAGGGGTCATCGGCCCCAGCCTCCGAGTCAAGCGGGTCGTCCACTAGCTAGACTGGTGGCCTGAGCCGTCGAAACACTGTTGGTCGATTCTAAGAGTCGACCACTTCCCATGTTATGATGAGTCAGTCAGGTCAACCCATTCAAGCCTGGCCCTGCCGCGTCCGCGCAGCCTTATCTTGAACTCTCTTCGCTCAGTACCTGGTAAGCCCTGGCCCCGAGACGCTGTTAGCCTACAAGCCCATCTGGGCCTAGGCGTCCCTTTTTCTGCAGTCTGAATCTGTCCTGGTCTTTACGAGCAGAGAAGCTTTCACATCTGACTATTCATTCTTCAAGCCTAATCGGCCGCGGCTCTGGCCTGACAGGCCTGTATTCAAGCTGCGAGGGGAACCCAAGGCATGGCCCTCACGAAGATCGGGATCCCGCCTTAGCGGTCTCAGGCTAGGTGGGCTTGGAGGCGCGAGGGGTGCGCTGGTCGAGCCTATGCTGATGGGAAGAGTTCCTGCGCTTCTTGATCACTGCCCACTTCTTCCTGCGCGCGAAGGTCATCCTACTCCATGCCTCCCATCCCGCCGGGGCCTCCCTGGGGCGAAGGACCCTTCCTGCCGCCGGCGATGACGTCGTCTATCCTGAGTATCATGCAGGCGCACTCGGTGGCCGACTTGATGACCTGTTCCTTTACCGAGACAGGCTCTACGACGTCCTTGGCGAACATGTCCCGGACGCCCTTCCCCATGACGTCCACCCCGGCCCACGTCTTGCCCGCCCCGTGGCTCTCCCTAAGCTCGACCTGGGTGTCTATCTGGTCGAAGCCTGCGTTCGACGCCAGGGCAAGCGGGATGCTCTCCAGGGCTTCGGCGAACTTCTCCACGGCGAGCTGCTCCCTCCCCTGCACCGTGGCAGACCACTTCGACAGGCGGTAGGCGAGCTCCTCCTCGACCGCGCCGCCGCCGGCCACTATGGCCGGGTCCTCCAGGACGTCCTTGACGACCATGACGGCGTCGTGGATGGACCTCTCGGCCTCGTCGATTACCCGCTGGCTCCCGCCCCTGACCAGTATCGACACCGACTTTGGGTTCTTGCAGTCCACCACGAACACCCATTTGTCGTCCTCGAGCTTTCTCTCCTCGACCAGCCCCGCGTGACCAAGGTCTGCCCTGGCCAAGCCATCGACGCCTGTCACCATCCTCGCCCCGGTGGCCTTCGCCAACTTGCCCATATCGGACTCCTTCACCCTCCTTACCGACAGGATGCCGGCCTTCGACAGGTAGTGCTGGGCCACGTCGTCGATCCCCTTCTGACAGATGAGGACGTTGGCCCCAGAGTCGACGACCTTGTCGACCATGGCCTTCAGCATCCTGTTCTCCTCGTCCAGGAATTGCTGGATCTGCTCGGGTCTGGCTATGTTGATCTTGGCGTCGAACTCGGTCTTTTCGATTTCGAGCGGCGAGTTGATCAGCGCTATCCTCGCCTTCTCGACGCGCTTCGGCATCCCTGAGTGCGCGACCTCCTTGTCCAGGATGACCCCTCGCGTGAAGCTGGTGTCCTTGAGAGCGCCCCCGGCCTTCTTCTCCACCTTCAAGTCGTCGACATCCACCCTGTAGGTGCCGTCCGTCGTCTTCTCGGCCACCTGGAGGAGGGCGTCGACCACCATGGTCCCGAGCGCGACACTGTCGTTCGAAATCAGCTTCGAGGCCATGCTGGTCCGTGCGATCTTCCTCAGGGTGGCCGTGTCCTCCGGCTCGACGCCCACGGCGATCTCTTCCAGGATCCTCTGGGCCTTCTTCGCCGCGGAACTGTAGCCGTTGATGATGACCATTGGATGGACTCCCTTCTCGATCAGTTCGCCGGCCCCCTCCAGGAGGGCGCCCGTCAGGACCACGGAAGAGGTGGTCCCGTCTCCTGCTTCCTTGTCTACCGTCTTGGACACCTCGATTATCATCTTCCCAATCGGATGCTCTACATCCATCTCCTTCAGCATGGTCGCCCCGTCGTTGGTGATGGTGGCGTCTCCGAGCGAATCCACCAGCATCTTGTCCATCCCTCTCGGGCCCAGCGACGTTTTCACCAGCTCGGCGATGAGCTTGGCCGCCGAGATGTTGTTGTTCTGAGCCCGCCTTCCGCGGTTCTGCGTGCTCCCTTCACGGAGGACCAGGACCTGCTGCCCTCCCAACGTGGTAACGAACGAGGCTTCTGACATCATTGTTCACCCGAGATATCCAACGGGCCCGCGGCGTCTCTAGCGGCTCAGCCTCGCCTTCATCCGCCTGAGGTAGTCCATTATCCGATTGCCCGACTTCGTCCCTGGTGCCTTCGCCTGCTGGTTTGTTGCCATCTTAGTTCACAGGAGCAAATGGGCGCGACCGCATATAGAGAGGACGTATTTTCTGCACGCGGATGCAATCGAAGGCGAGACCGTCCCGCCTTCCCGCAAAACGTGGTTACAAGCTAATAACATGGCGGGCTTCGACGAGCCCGAGCGCCACTTGAGACCAAAGACGACCACCGCCTCGTTCAGGCTGGATGAGTCAGCCTTCAGCGTCCTTCAGGAGGACGCGAGGAAGCAGAACATCAGCGTCAACACCCTGATCAACCAGCTGGTCCTCGCCTACGCCAACTTCGACCGTCCAATGAAGCGGTTCCACATGGTGAAGGTCCCGGCGTCGAGCTTCAAGCACATCCTGGAGGCTGCGACCGACGAGGCCATAGCCGAAGCGGGGAACTCCACGGGCATGGACGTCCCCAAGACGTACATCAGGGCGAAGTGGGGAGAGCTCAGCGCCGAGAACGCCCTGGCCTACCTCAGGACGACCGCCGACTACACGAACCTCTTCGAGTACAGCGAGGTGGTGCGCGCCGGGAAGGTCAACGTCACCCTCTCCCATGACTTCGGGCCCAAGGGGAGCCTGTTCCTGCAGCGCTACGTGCAGGCGATATTCGAGCCGCTGGGAAAGATGCCGAAGTTCCTGCCGGATGAGAACGCCGTCTCCTTCGAAGTCCAGTAAAAGCAGGTTTCCTGACGACTCGCGTTACATTGTGACTTTGCGATTGATTGCAGAAAATACGTCAGCCTCAATAGCGCCGCCCCGCTCAAACAGAACGGGCTCAGATGAAAGGGATCAAGGAGGTGGCTACGGCGGTCATGAAGATTCCGGGGATGAGCAGAACTGGGCGAGCCGAGCAGCTCCGGCGTGGCGTAGGAAGGCTCGAGGGAGTTCTCGACGTCGAGATCAATTACATCCTCGATTCGGTGACGGTGAAGTACGACGCCAGCAAGCTTACGCCAACCCAGGTCAAGGAGGCACTGAAGTCAAGCGGCCGTGGGAAAGGGCGAGTCGGGAGACTCTAGGAGCGAGATGCACATGTCGCAATCGAGCTATCGCTATTGCAACAGGTGCGGTCGCGAAATCGTCTGGATGAGGAACGGGAGAGGCTGGCTTCCGTACGACCCAGTGGGCTCTCATCACAAGTGCATGGGCCAGTATCGCCGCAGCTGAAACGGAATGCATAGCAGAGGCCACTGCGGAGTCTTGGGCCCAAGTCCCATGGTCAGCTACTAGCTAGATCTGTGGTGGGGGGGGGTCGATTCTCGGAGTGGACCCGCTCTCTTCCCGTCATCATTCGACTCGATGTTCCGTATTGAAAGGGATGGCGTGCCCCCGGCCAGGTAGGCGGTCTGCCGCAGAACTCCTGGGCCGCTGTTAGGCGTTCAACACCCAGACGAAGTAGTTCAGTGCTGGCGCAATTGTGACCCACAATATGTACGGAACCAGGAGTGCCGCGGCGGTCTTCGAGACTCGGTAGGAGAGAACCACCATACCCAGCATCGCCACCCCTCTCACGGCGTACCTCATCGCGGACCTCCTGGACCTGAACTCCGGGTGGCGCTGCTTCCTCCCCAGCCGGCCGAAGTAGGTCTCGTGGTCCGGGTCGTAGGACACGCACCCCACCCTGAACCACCTCCGTTGACCTCCCCCTGCCCTTTCTCCGGAACCCTATGGAGTTGTTCAGGGGCTTTCGGGCGCCTTCCAAGAGAACCACGGATAAGCTCACTTGCCGTACACGAAATAACCAAGGTAAGTGGCGGCGAGAATGATGGCGAACCCGAACCAAAGACCATAGGTGTTCGCGACTGCTTTACCGACAAAGTACAGACCTCCCCGAAGCCGGGAACCTCTTCGTCTCTCGCGGCGAAGGGGTGGTCTCCCGGACCGTCAGCATGGTCGCGTCGTCGGTGCTGGGGGGCAAGCTCTCCCTGGTGGCCCATGACAATGTGACGCCCAGAAGATTCTGGCTCACTGCAGAGGGTGCCAAGAGGGCCCGGCTCCTCGCCGGAGGGGAGCATACGTGAAGTCACCCGTCAGAGCGACGGCGGTCGAGGCCTACACGAGGGACGTGGGTAGAAGCATCGCAAGACTCGACCCGAAGTCAATCGAAGGGCTCGGGCTCGCCGAAGGCGGGATCGTCGAGATCAAGGGGCCGAGCTCGACTGCCGCGAAGTGCCTCCCGCTCTACCCCTCGGACTGGGGGCACGGCATCAGCAGGATGGACGCGATGCTGAGGTACAACTCCGGGGTCTCCACCGGCGACTTGGTAGAGGTCAGGAAGACATCCGCGTCATCCGCGCGCAGGGTCCTCCTCACCCCTCTCGGCGAGCGCTCCGAGGTGACGAATTTCTTCATCAAGGACTGGCAGGAGGCCGAGGAGCCGGTGGAGAGCAAGTTCGCCGCAGAGGCGCTCTTAGGAACGCCTGTCGTGAACGGGGACTTCGTGATGGTGGACTATCGCAACCATAAGCTGTTCTTCCTCATCCTCGAAAAGGAGCCTTCGGCGGGTGTCTCGGTTGTAGGGAGGGAGACGAAGGTCGACCTTGTCCCCTGGCTCACCGTCTCTCCCTGAGCCGGGAGCGCATTTCGTCAGGCTTCAGTGGCGGATAAATACATCAGGCACGTTATGTTCGGCATGACTCGGATTAATCCCCACAAAGCGCACCTGGAGGAAGAAAACACCGGGTGCAACGTCTCATCGGGGGTTTTAATCGGCAACCCCGGGCGGGTTTCCCTCACCCGGGGTTACGTTCGACTCGTGCCGGCCGTAGTCCTCCCTTCGGATTATTTGAACCGAACCGAGCCCAGACAATTGACCACGGAGGTAGACTGTTGTATGACTGGTCCCGAGGAATTGGCCCAAGCCAGGTCAACGGAGCCTTCGTGAAGCCCTGCTGAAGTTCGTTAAAATCCCGAGGCTGCTTTCAAAAATGTGGTCCGCATACTCTGGTTCAAGGAGACCACTCGTTGGTCTAGGAGAGGGATACCGCTCAGGGTGGTCTGGGTCAGTCCCAGGCAGCTCTCGATACTTCTCTTCTCGGTGCTTGCGGGTCTCGTGACAGGAACGCCGATACCTGCTGCCACCCTGAAGCTCGTTCCTGTGGGTGGGTTTCTCCTGGCCGGAACAATCATTGCATTCTGGAAGGTGAAGATGCTGACTCCTGAGCAGTTGATCATGGCGAGGATCAGAGGTCTGACGGGAGTCTCACAGCAAGGAGACAAGGGCCAAACCAACCGTACCGCTGTACCAGAAGAGGCAGAGGAGGCCGCGTTCGAGATCGAGGCCGACAGCGCCGAGTCGTTCGCCCCCCTCTCCATCACCGGGAGATGGAGGAGGTCGAAGCTGCCCAGGAAGGTCTCGCTCTACGTTGACGGGGTTCCCAGGGCAGGTGCGGAAGCGCTGGCAATACCGGTCAGCGAATCGGAGAGCGGTTACACCATTGTCTTCCTTCCCACGACTTCCGACATCGGAGTGCGGGAACTGGAGGTTCGGATCGAAGGCGAGGAGAAACCCATCTACAGCAAAAAGGTAGAGGTCAGAGTGAAGGGAGCACGGTCGCTGGAGATGAAGAAGGTCGACTGACTTCGTGACCGTCATGTTAAATCAGAACGACGCCCCATTCTTCACTTGTCTTTCATCTACGAAGTGGGCCCAATCAACTACTTCAACCTCAGCGAGCCCGAGCGAAACGCCGTACTTGCGAACTTCCTGTCGGCCCTACAGCAGCTCAGCTCGGCCGTAGTTTTCCACGTCAGGCTCGACTCAATGAGCGTAGTCGTCGGAAATGAGCTCTACAGCGTGAACTACAGGAGGTACTTCCTCGAGAGCGATCAATCCCTCGAGGGCCTGCTTGCCGCGATGGGCCTTCAGGAGAAGTACGTCAGGTTGATGGAGAAGCCCGCCTATGTCGTCGCCAGCAATCTGCCTCGGTATGTGGTCCTCGACAACGGCGACCTCGCGAAGGCCTACACGATAACCGGGGTTTCGTCAGACCTGGATATCGCCTTCCTCGCGAAAGACATGGGGGAGGGCAGCGTGATCGACATGACCGACGAGGTAAGAATCAGAATCGAGCCCCTGAACAGAGACGAGTCCAAAGGCCTCATCAGGCTCCACGCAGACACCCTCCAGGCAAAGCTCACCCTCGTCGAAATGGCGGGAGGGAGGGACAGAGAGCTTTCCCAGCAGGCGCTGATGGCCGAGGAAGCCGCCCAGTCGGTGATTTCTGGAGCCCAGAAGCTCTTTCGGGTCTCGTGCGTCCTCGTCCTGAAAGAGAAGAGCCTCGACGCCCTGAGGAAGAAGGCGGATTTCTTCTACGACGTGATCATGGGAATGGTCACTGAACTCGATTCGCCGAAGGGGATACAGCGCATCATGGTCGCCGGAAAGGGGCCAAGGCACCTCAGGGGCGCGAACCTGTTCATGCCCACCGACAGTGTCCTGGCCTTCTTCCCCTTCGCAGGCCTCGATGTGATCGAGCACGACGGCATATTCCTCGGGACCAACCTCCAGACTAAGGGGCCGATAATCTACGACCTGTACAGGAAGTCGAACCCGCACGCGATCGTCGTCGGCAAGTCGGGAGGTGGTAAGTCGATGCTGCTGAAGAGCTGGGTCTCGAGGATGGCCATCACCTATCCCGACCTCGCGTTCATGGCCTTCGACAGTGTCAACCAGAGCGAGTACGGCAGAGGGGCCGACGGGTCGTACGAGCACAGCTTCGCTGGCGTTACCGGGGCGAAGGTGGTGCGATTCAACCCTGCCCAGCCGATGGGGCTCGACCCGTTCCGTTTCTTCGGCAGGAGGCAGGCAGCCTCACTGCTCGCAAAGATGGCCGGTGTCGGAATCGATGAGAGGAACCTGAGAGCCGAATTGAACGAAATCGCGCAGTCGGGGAGCACCTCCACGACGCAGGACATCTTCGAGGCGAAGATGTCGGAGGAGTTGAGGAAGAGAGTCAACGGGAACCTGAAGCCCCTCAGCTTCATGTTCGAAGGAGAGCCCCAGCAGCCCTACCGCAGGACCATATTCGTCCTGGACGACCTTCCCAACGACGAGGAGCTCAGGGGTTCGGCCGTGGTGCTGGCCAGTGCGCTCGCTATGGCCGCCCTGAAGTCCCTCCCCATCCCACAGAAGAAGATCCTCCTGATCGACGAGGCCTGGGCCTTTCTGGCCACCGACGACAGGGGGAGACTCTACTTCTCGGAGGCCATGGACATCGTCTCCGAGATGGCGAGGACCGGCAGGCACTACAACATAGCCCTCGTCTTGGCGACGCAGTACGGGAAGGACCTGATGAACGGCCAGGGGAAGACGGTCTTCGAATCGTGCGCCACGAAGGTCCTGCTTCACCAGGACGCGGCTGGGCAGGGAGGAGGGTCGGACCTCGCCCAGCAGATCTTCGGCCTGAGCGACCAGGAACGGGCCTTCATCGAGAGGGCGGACAGGGGGTTCGGGGTTCTCTTCACCGAACAGGGGAGGGTGCCCTTCTACAACAAGCTGACCGACATGGAGTATTCGTACTTCACCACGAAGCCAGAGGAAGTGGGGAAGCCGTCCGTCCCTTGAACCGCTAGCCTACGGCGGCGTGCTCTTCGGCGTCCAAGATCAGGCCGGTAAGGTGCGCTTGGGCCCTTCTAAGGTGGTTGAGATAGGGCCCCTTCTGGTCCTCTTCGAGAGCCGTAGAAGCGAGGAACAGGTTGACGCTGACTTCTATCAGCTCCGCCTCCGGATCGTACCTTCCCACCTCTTCCGCCATCTTCAGGTCCTACTCACCAAGCAGTCTTTCCGCCTATAATACCCCCGGTCGCCCCAAACTTGTCCCAAAGGGGGAGGATCACTGAAAGTGGACCTCCTGTTTTAGCCCGAAGCAGCTTTCCCATGCGACTTGGCTTCGAGCAGAAGAGGGGTTAGCGCCATCATCGGT
>JAKAPN010000211.1 GCA_021822995.1 archaeon | reverse complement strand
CGTCAGCGGGCCTATCAGAGGCGCCATCACGGGCTTGGCCGTGTGCCTCCGGGCGAACTTCACCTCCTCCGCCACGAGCGGCGCAGTCCGCCGGATCTGGCCGACGATGATCGGGTTGCTGATGACCCCGACGTGGAGGTTCATCGACTTCACGTATCGCTCAGCCTCGCTTGTCATCAGCTCGGCAGTCGGGATCAGCTTGAACGACGGGATCCTCTCGGCTACGAACGCCAGGAATGAGAAGCGCCTCTGCTCTCCGTCTGAAACCTCGTCCACTCCGGTCTCTTCCTGCTGCTTGATGGCGAGTATGACCGCTTCGTCGTAGTACTGCTTCAGCCGCTCCTCGCTCAGCACTCCTCTTTCGAACTTCGCTATCCCTTCGAGGAGCCACTCCGGCCTCGGGAGGCTGCCTACTACTGAAGTCGGGAACATCGCTTTACCGCTCATCGGCCCCGCGGCCAGGCGAGGGGCTTGTATAGGTTCCCCTGCTACTGCGTGGTGGTGGTCGTGGGAGAATCCCCCTCGATCACTACGCTGTTCAGGAAGACAGCCGGGAGCGGCTCGTCGGCGGGCCAGGTAGAGGGGCAGCTGGGAGGCAGGCAGCGGGGCGAAGCCGCCAGGGCCTGCACCACGCTCCATCCGCTCACCACCTTCGCGAAGACCGTGTAGTTCCCGTCGAGGCTAAGGTTCGAAGTGCTGTTGGATAGGTTGACGAAGAACTGGGACCCGGCGTACGTCGTCTGAGAGGTGTGCGCCATCGCGATGTACCCCTGATAGTTGTGCAGCCACCCGCACCACTCCAGCGGGATCGTGGGCGCCGTCCCTCCGTACCCCCACGTCGCCCTGGTGCTGTTGAGGCCTCCCCGGGTGCCGTTGTCCCCCGTCTGGATCACGAAGCCGGGGACGATCCTGTGCCATACTAGGCCGTTGTAGAACCCGCTGTTCGCCAGGCTGACGAAGTTGGCGACGGTCTGCGGGGCGCACGCGGGGAATAGCTCGACCTGGAAGGAGCCGTCGGTGGTGTTGAAGACCGCGTAGACCGGTGGCGCCTTGTAGATGTAGTTCCAGTAAATCTCCCAGCCGGCTCCGACCACAATCACCGCTACGATCGCGACGGCCGCCAGCTTCTTCCATGGCAGGAAGCTCCGCTTCTTCCTCCTTCCGGGCTTGTCGACCAAACTACGGGGAGGGCGCCGCCGGTTCCGTAGAAATAGGCTTCGGTTTCGCCGCTGCGCCCAGTCCCCTGAGGGCGGTGTAGCTCCTTTCGACGAACGTGAACGCGGCGACAGCCAGCACGAGCAGGACCCCCCACCCGACGAGCCCCACGATGGACGACACGGCGAGTATGATCAGCCTTTCGCTCCGCTCTCCGATCCCTACCCCCGCGAGCTTCACCCCCAGTGCGTCCCCTTTCGCCCTGGCGTAGCTGACCAAGAGGCTGAGCGAGAGCGCGAGGAGGACGGCGGGAGGGGCGGCGTACCCCCCCAGCAGGATCCCGGAGAAGAGCGCGACCTCCGCGACCCTGTCGAGGTTCGAGTCGAGGAACGCCCCTGCTGCCGAGGTCCTCCCTGTCGCCCTGGCCACGGCGCCGTCGACGATGTCGAACCACCCCGACACGAGTATCAGTACGCCTCCGAGGAGCTCTCCGGAGTATCCCCCGGTCGAGTACGACCAGGCGGCAAGCAGCGACACCGCGACCCCGACGACGGTCCAGGCCGTGGGGGAGAACTCGAGCCTGGCAAAGAACGAACCCACGGCGGAAAGGCAGGAGGCGAGCCTCGTCCGGAGCCTGTCCAGCAAGGGTGCGACCTCCATTCTCCTTTTTAATATAGTAGGGGTAGCCGCGGTCGGCATCGTCTTGGGGAAGGTCGACAAGGGAGTCGCGTGCGGGGTCACCGGGTGCAAGAACCCGGCCGAAAGGTCGCTCAGCAGGGAAGAGATCGGCGGGAGCGGTCTCGCGGTCGGCGGGGAAGGGAGGCGGGTCTACCTCTGCAGGGAGCACTACAAGACGTGGAAGAAGGCGACCAAGAAGTCGAGGTCCCTCGAACGGTCACGATGGTAGGCTGAAGCTTTGAAGATTCTCCAGATGCACGCCGACTTCATAGAGTACACGCCGGTCAAGAAGGAGGTGAAGAACGCCGAGGACATCGTCCCCTCGACCGTGAAGGAGTCAGACATAGTCGTCCTGTTCACCTCGTTCGAGCGCGGGGACGACACAGGGCTCGTGGCGAAGGCGGTGGCCGAGTCGAAGGAGTTCCTCGCCAAGCTCGGGACGAAGCGCGTCCTGCTGTACCCGTTCGCGCACCTGAGCCAGGACCTCGCCCCTCCCCCTGATGCGCTCGACCTGCTCCTGTCGATGGAGAAGGACGCGAAGGCCGCCGGGCTGGACGTGCACAGGGCCCCCTTCGGCTGGACGAAGGCGTTGCAGATCAAGGTGAAAGGCCACCCGCTGGCAGAGATGTCCAGGAGCTACTCGAACGCCCCCGCCCTTCAGGCGCAAAAGGCCAGGCCCAGGAGGGAGCTCACCGACGCCGAGGCGATGGCAAGGATGAAGCGGAGCGACTTTGTGAACCTCCCCGAGACCGACCACCGCGTCATCGGCGAAAGGCAGGACCTGTTCAGCTTCCAGGAGGTCTCACCCGGGATGGTCTACCTCCACGAGAAGGGGTACAAGCTCAGGAACATCCTCGTAGACTACCTCAGGGGAGAGCTCGCCAGAGGAGGCTATCAGGAGGTCAGCACCCCGAGCCTTGCTAACACCGCGCTCTGGCAGGTGAGCGGCCACTCCGCCCACTACAAGGACAACATGTTCCTCACGGCGCTGGGGGACGAGGAGATGGGGATGAAGCCGATGAACTGCCCGTCTCACTTCCTGATTTACAAGACGAGAAAATGGAGTTTCCGCGAGCTCCCCGTGAGGTACGCGACGTTCGACCCTCTGTTCAGGAACGAGCTGAGCGGCGTCGCCAGCGGGCTGTTCAGGGTGAAGGCGCTCACGCAGGACGACGCGCACGTCATAGCGACCGAGGAGCAGGCCGGCGAGGAGCTCTCAAAGATGCTCGGCATGATGGAGAGGGCCTACGGCGTCTTCGGCCTCACATACAAGGTGAAGATCTCGACCAGGCCGGACGACTCGATGGGCTCCGACGAGGAGTGGGCGAGGGCTACGGAGACGCTCGTCAACGA
>JAKAPN010000210.1 GCA_021822995.1 archaeon | reverse complement strand
GGCGTGTCCGGCATCATGATCGAACAGTCGAACTCGAACCTGTGGAACCCCGGGGTGGACTGCTCGACCCCCCTGACCAACCCAGGCTTCAACCCATGCTGGACTCCGCACCTGGTGTTCGGCAACCTCTCCTTCCAGTGCTCGTTCGGGTCCTGCGGCCAGGCCACCTTCGAGGACAAGGACACGGTGGCTGTCGATACCAACCCGACGTCCCCATACTACGGGGACATCTACGTCGCCTGGGACCACTTCTTCGCGAACGGCGATAGCGGGTCATACGCCGCTCGCTGCTCCCCCTCCCTGACCTGCACCATGATATCCGGCGGCGGCCTCCCGCTCGTCTCCGGCACCGACCCGTACGTCGCGTTCACCACGCCCGCCGTCGACTCGAACGGGAACGTCTACTTGAGCTGGTGCAACTTCGGGACGGCCACGACCTACGGCCCGGTGGACTGCAGCGTCAGCTCCTCTCCGCCAGGGGGCGTGGCATTCGGCGCGGCGCACTCGGCCCTGAGCTTCATGGGGGCTGGGACTCAGCTGGCGGGTGACACCGTGGTGATCGGATTCGCCACCGAGCAGTTCAGGACGGCCTCTGAGCTCACCCTGGCCGCGGGAGCAGCAGGGAACGTCTACTTCGCGATATCCGTCTGCGTCTCCGGATTCTACTACCGGTTCAACAACATCCCGACCCTCCCGAGCGACAACCCCGGGAACTGCGGGGCGTCCGCCATCTACTTCGTAAAGTCGGCAAACGGCGGCGTGACCTGGTCGGCCCCTCTGCAGGTGTCGGTCCAGGGGGTTGAGATCCAGCCGACCCTGTCGGTCGACAGCTCCACCGGCGCTGTCGTCCTCGCGTACTACACCAGCCAGTTCGACCCGTTCGAGCACATGCTGGACGTCGGGGTGGCCGTGTCTCATGACGGAGGTTCGTCCTTCTCGTTCATCCGGGCGACGAGCGTTTCCAACGAGCCCAACTCGGACCCGGCGGGCTACAACTACATGTCCGCCAGCGGCTTCGGCGGGAGCTTCGTTGTCCCGCAGTACGGCGACTACTTCACCGCCGACGCGGTCGGCGGGCAGGTCTGGATCCTCTTCACCGGAAACTACGCGAAGGAGCAGGGAACGTACAAGGACAGCCCGTTCCTCACAGTCATCGGCGAGGTCCCTGCCTCGCTCAGCCTGAGCTCCAACGCGAAGGACGCCGCGCCCGGGGCGGTGGTCACCTTCAGCGCGGGCGGGTTCCCGGCAGGCTCCGCCGTGTCGCTCGACGTCACCTGGAACGGGGTCAGCCTCTCCCTGGCGAACTCCACGGCGTCGCAGGCAGGGGTGGCCACCGGGAACTTCACTGTCCCCAACGTGCAGAGCCAGGTGTACACGGTCGTCGCATCCGACGGGTTGGGGACGACTTCGTCCGCCTCCCTTGGGGTAGGCCAGGTCTCGCTCGCCAACCTGCAGGGGATGATCGGGTCGCTCAACACCGCGGTCACCAGCGGATTCAGCACCGTCACCGGTGAACTGACCGGCCTCTCGTCCACGGTGACGTCCGGGTTAAGTACGGTGAAGGGGAACCTGAGCACCTTGGCCACGACCATGACCGCCGGGTTCGCCTCCCTTTCCGGGAGCGTCAGCACCCTCTCGTCGAACGTCGCGACCGGGGTCGGCAGCATACTCTCCGCCGTGCAGTCGTTCAACTCCCTGAGCAGCCAGTCCACCACCCTCGGCTACCTCGAGGTCCTGACCGCCGCGATATTCATACTCCTGATAGTCCTCCTGGTCATGCAGCTGAGGTCGCGCAGGCCGAGGAGCGGACAGACCGCGGCTCCGCACCAGCTAGCGGGCGAAGTCGCTGCGCCCGCCTCCACTGCTTAAAGACCGAGCCGGACCGGGGTTGGTAGTTTGACGCTCAAGGTCGTGCCGGAAGGCGCTAAGCTGGACGGGACTTCGCTCATAGCAGGGTTCCACGGCATCGGCGCCACAGGCTACTGGACGGTCAAGTTCCTCATCACGGAGCTGAAGGCCCAGCGGAAGTGCTTCATCGACTACGAGCACGCCCCCGCTGTCGCGTCGCAGGTCGACGGGAAGATATCGACCCCCTACGAGGTCTTCTCCGCCGGCGGGCTTTCCCTGCTGAAGGCGGAGGTCTCCCCGGTCAGGGAGAAGGAGAACGAGTTCTACAGGCAGCTTGCCGACTGGATAATGGGGTCAGGCGTGAAGGAGGTCGCGCTCGTCGGTGGGCTGGACGAGGGGCTGAAGAGCGACGACAACAGCTACAAGCTCGCCATGACCAGCGCATTCGCGTCCGCCGGCGGGGCGCCGGGGGAGCCCGTCTTCGAGGAGGACAGGATGATAGTCGGCCCCGTGGCTTCGCTCCTCAACGCTTTCGAGATGTACTCGTTCCCGGCTGTGGCCGTCCTCGCCTACTCGAACACCGAGCGGGTCGACCCGAGGGCCGCCGCGTCGGCGGTGCGGTTCCTTTCAAAGCGGTATGGGTTCACGGCCAACACCGAGCCCCTGATCAAGGGAGCGGAGGTCATCGAGAGCGAGCTGAAGCTGATCGAGGAGAAGGAGAAGCGGCCCGCCGGGTCCGTCTACTCTTAGCGCGCTTCTTCCCCGCTTTCCAGGTCGAGACGACGCGCGAGTATCCCATCGCCTTCAGCGCCTTCTTCGGGTCCAGCGCGCGCTCGCCAGCTTCGCCCGTCTCGGTCTGGCCGAACGGATACTGGAACGAAAGCTCGGCCGGGTACGGCCCCAGCACCGGGTGCACCCTGTAATCATCCGTCCCGTCGACCCCGCCGCGCTTCAGCCCCGTGACCAGCCGCGCTGCCCGAGACCTCTTCGAAACTGCGCCCGCGAGCTTCGACCTCGCTATCGCCACCTCCGGCCTGGAAAGGTCCGCCTCGCTCCTCACGAAGAGCCCCCTGTCCTTGATCGCCGGGGTCCCGACCTCCAGGTCCTTCGAGTAGCGAACCATCCGGGCGAAGGCGTCCCTCAGCCTCGGGTGGGCCATCGACCGCTCCTCCACCAGGTCCCAGAGCCTCCCCTCCGCGATCGCCTCTTTGCACCCCTCGATCTCCTCCCTCAGGACGTACAGGTTGTGCAGCGAAAGGGCCAGCGTCCTCTCCTCGTGGTCCATGTCCAGGAGGTCCTTCACGCTGCTGGAAGCGCACGCGGGGCAGCTGCACGGGAGGTGCTTCATCGCCT
>JAKAPN010000209.1 GCA_021822995.1 archaeon | reverse complement strand
CGCAACTGCCCTCTTCACGGTGAGCCGCTTGGGCCTCATCGAGCAGATGATTTCGTGCGAAGCCAGCTTCTCGACGTAATAGAGACTCCCGCAGAAGAAGCACCTCGCGGTTGGCCCGAAGGACATGCAAGGAGTGTCACACCGACGATAAAAGCCTCGCCCGAAAGTCGACCGGTAGGGCTGTGTCTCCCCAAGTCGAGAGAAACGCCCATTCTGTTCGAGCCGCCAGCATGTGGCGGTAAGATTCTAGCAGTCAGCATGTGGCGGCGACGAAACGCGTGCCGTCCCTCCGTCGGACGCCCCTTCGGCGGCACGCTTCTTCCAGAGCTCCTTGAACCCTTCAAGGAAGGAATCCACCCGTCTTTCGTCCCACCTCTCCATGCCGAACGCCTCGAAGAGCAGTATCCTGGCCCTCGCCTGACTCACGGCGGCCTCCTTCAGGTACACGGCTTTCATCTCCGGGCTGATTAGATACGTGTGAGGAGCAGCCTGCCTCACCGCCCCCCAGTCAAGCAGGGCCCTTATCGCCCTCCTCGCGGTCGTCTCCGCGTACCCCATCGTCACGATGTCGGTCAGGTTGAAGACCTCCAGGTTGCCTCCGTAAACGAGCATCGCCTGGGCAGCGGCTCTGAGGCACGCCCCGCTACCTCGCGTCGCCTTGCCGGTCTGGCTGGTCTCGCCTGGCACCTTCATGCTTTCGACCTTCCTCCTCTGCATGCTGCTATTTTTCGCCAGGTGGCTTTTTGGAGTCCCCGGCCTTCCTGAACCTGTAGCGCTCGTCCATCTCGAGGAGCCTGTCTTTCTCGTCAAGGATCATGTAGCGCCCGCTCTTCGAGTCGAACCTCATGGCCCCCATCATTGCTCGCCCCCTGAGAGAGGACAGGACCGCCATGGCCCCCGCCTCGGAGTCGTACCTCTGGATGAGGGTAATCCTCCTCGCCTTCTCTTGACCGCCGTCCGCGTCTTCGTCCTTGAAGAACACCGCAGCCCAGAACTGGCTCGTCGATTCCTCCTCCTTCTTCCTCCCCTTCCTCTTCCCGCCGCCGCACTCGGGGTTGATGCACTCGACGGGGGTGACGTACAGGCCCAGAGGCTCGACGGACCTCTTCTGCACCCTGCCGTCGCTCTTCAGCCCGGCCAGGAAGGTGAATGTCACTTTCTCCCTGTGCTTGAAGGGGTTCTGTGCTCCGCAGTATGGGCACTGGACGAAGGTGAGGGTCGGCTCGGCCACCTTCGACTGGCCGCCCTTCTTCTTTGCGCCATCGCCGGAAGAAGAGGAGTCCCCCTCGGCATACTCCGGAAACAGCTCGCGATACCACGCTATGCTCTTCACAAGCTCCTGTGCCGCTTTTGGCTTTACTTCTCCGGGGTCGAACCTTCCGTTGGCGGTGACGGCGGCCACCTCGAACATAGTCTTGGCGTCGGGGAGTTTTGCGAACTGCTCGGCGTGCCCCAGCTTGAACTTGAACCCGCTCTTCCTTTCGACCTCGTAGAGCCTCCTGAGCTTTTCGCTCTCGAGGGTCCTCGCCACCCTGATCTTCCTGGCCATCGTCGCGGTGTCCTTCCCCGCCTTCGTCCCTATCGAGACGACCTGCTCCTCGCTTCTGCCCTGGAGGAGGACCCTGTAGTAGGCTAACTCCTCTTCCACCGAGAGCGCTTTCCTCTCCCCCTTCCCCTCCTCGTTCTCCATGAGGGCCCTGACGATGATCTCGTCCTCGGTCAGGCCGTAGTCTATCTCCGCGCGGTAGACCGTGGGCGCGCCAGGTTTTCCCTGAAGGGACTTGATGGCGAAGTACCTCCTGGTGCCGATGTAGACTTGGTGCCCCTTGCCGTCCGGCTTGGGGACGGCCCTGCCCCTCTGGAGCTGGTCTTGGGCGAGTATGCTCTCGGCGAGGGCGGCGGTGTTGGGGTCTTCGGGGCCATACTCGAATCTCATCATGGCCTTGGGGTACGGCTCGCATTCGGCTATAGGTAGTTCAGCTGTTTCTGTCCGCTGGAGCGGCATGTCTGCTCTACCTGCCTCCTCCTCTAGCCGCTGTCGCCGTTGCTGCCTGCCATCCGTCTCTCTCGGACGGCGGGTCGCGCCCCAGCTCGCTGGGTAGCAGGACCCCCTCGACCCCGGCGTAGCTTCTGTCCCTGGGGAGGACGGCTGTCTTCAGCGCGAGCGCCCTCACGCGGCTTCTGGTTTCGGCGGGAAGGGAGCAGAAGACCTCCCTGTCCGAGAAATAGATCGATTCGATCGCAAGGGTCTCGGGGGATCTGCCGTTCGCTTTCGCGACGCTCCTCCTGAACTCCGCAAGGGCAAGCGACCTCAGCCGCTGGGTGCAGCCGGCGGCCTCGGCGAGCATGGAAGAGACCGGGTACCTGGCTTCGAAGTTCAGATAGCGCCCTATGAAACGGTCGGGGTTGATGACGGCGGTGGCGGGGGACGGCGCCTGGGAAGGACCGGCGGCGGGAGAAGCGGCAGAAGGGTTGAGCGCCACCTCCTTCAGCAACCTGTAGTAGGTGAAGCACTTCTTCGGGTCCAGCGCGAGCTTCAGGGTGGACTGGTCGTCATCAAGGACTTCGGCCTTGAGTTCGGGTGGGAAGTCGACTATGCTGGCGTTTTCGAAGTGGACGAGCACGTCCCCCTCGCTGTCGAGCGCGTCCCCGAGCAGGAGGGGAACCTTCACCGAACAGAAGACGACATCGCCGCCGACGGAATGCGAACCGGAGTCCCTGATCATCATCGCCATCTTTCTCATGGTCTCGCCCTCGCTGCCCCCTATGACGGCGGCGCGCGCCTTCCTCGGCGAGCCGTTGACGAAGACCTCTACAGAGTCCGGGCCGTCGCACTCCACCCTGACGGTGACGGAGTCGAGGCTCATCCTGAACCCGGACCTGGCCAGGCACTCCTGGACCTCGGTGGCGGGTATGCCCAGGGCCTTCGCGCCGACGTAGAGGGCGTGGAGGACCGCCTTTTCGCGATTGATTGCTCCACCAGATGACTTCATCAGCTTCGAGGCCATCGTCTCGACCTGCTCGGCCAGGACCCTCTTGGCCTCGTCTGAGAGGCGGAGGAACCTGACTGCCTTCTCCGCCCTGTCGTGGGTCTCCTTCGCCCCCTCGCGGAGGAAGGTGGAGTCCAAGAAGTGGGCCTCCCTTCTGGAAACCGAGCCGCCGCCCTCTATCTTGGGCCTGACTATTCCTTCGTACCTTGCTGGGGCGG
>JAKAPN010000208.1 GCA_021822995.1 archaeon | reverse complement strand
AGCGGAGGAAGTACGAGCGCAAGCCGTTCGACGGGAGCGACGAGGACAAGGCGTACCTGCTGGGGCTGAGACATGGGGACCTATCCGTGTCCAGACCATGGAAGGGAGTGGTGAGGGTGTCGACCAGTACGACGCACCCTGCCATGGCTTTGCTCTTTCACGCGCTTTTTGATCCACACGGCCATGTCTATCAGCATCCGCGATTCAAGAACGATACAATGACGTACGAGTGGAATCTATCTGTTATTGTGGACCAAACCTTCGGTTTCCTCTTGACCGATTTGCGGGCAGCCTGGGAATGGGTGAGCACGAAGGAGTCTATCTTGCTTGCTTACCTCGCCGGAGTTCTTGACGCTGAAGGCAGCATAGGCATTTGGAGCAACAGAGCAGGGACCGCGCTCCAAGTGAACTACTACAATACCCGTTTCGAGTTGCTAACTTTCATCAAGACCGCTCTAGAGACGCTGGGTTACCGCCCACTGGGACCTTACCTCGACAAAGAAAAGGGACTGCGACTTCAAAGTATGGCATCGTCAGAAGGAAAGACTACTGGAGGGTGGCTCTGGCCGTATTCGGACAGGTTCAGGATCTGCTTCGCAGAATCCCGATAAGGCACCAAGAGAAAATCCTCCGCAGGGATTTGGCCCTATCCCTAGAATTCGGTCAGAGGTGGGGTACGGTAAGCAATCGTATCGAATCTCTAAGACGGAATATCCGAGCAGATCGAGACGCATTTGTGGCAAGAGCCGAATCAGAATTCAGCAGTACTCATGGAAGCTGATGACGGCCCGTCCCAGGGCGGACTCGCTCCGTGGCTACGGCTGCGTAATCTTGATGCTCTGAGTGGGGCAGCTAGTCTCGCAGGCCATGCAGAAGATGCAGTCCATCTCCCGGATTGGCTCTGACTTGTCGCTCCGGTACAGATTGTACTCCTCGCTCCCTGACTCCAGGACCTTGTCCTTCCCCGTCCCGGCCTGGCCAGGGTTCAGCAACCACTCGAACACGAACACCGGGCAGACGTCCATGCACACTCCGTCAGCAACGCAGGACTCCCAGTCGACGGCCACCTGGCTCCCGTGGATCCCGTTGGCGGTCGGATAGGGTTTGCCTTCCCCGTCCATCCTGCTGACGCCGGCGGCCCTGATTTTGTGCCCGTTGTGGTCACCCGTCACCGGGAACTGGTCGGGCTTCGCAAGAAAGTTCGGGTCGATCGGCGCTGATTTGTAGCCTACGTCGCGAGTCAATGTCTGTCAGAGGTCGTCACGTTCAGGTGGTTATAAGTTTAGTCGTGAGTTTTCAGGACTTCAAAACTTCCTTCGGTTCCGAGCTTGTAGACCGTCACGGGCTTGAACGTGAAAATGCCGACTTCGGCCACCCCGGGGGTGGACTTCACCTTCATCTCCAGGTCTCTGGGGTTTTCCACCGGCTCGAAGAGGGTGTCAAGGATGATGTTCCCGTTCTCCGTGAAGTACGGGTATCCCTTGGGCATCAGCCTTTCCTCCGGCACCCCTCCCAGCATCGACAGGCGCACCTTTGCGCTCTCCCTGGCCACGGGGAAGACTTCCACCGGGACCCTGACGCCGTTGTCGCAGAGCTTTTTCACGAACTTGTTCTCCGACGCCACGATCGCCGTGTCCTTTGCGCTCCCCATCACTACCTTCTCCTTCAGGAGCGCACCCCCTCCTCCCTTGATCAGGTTGAGCCCCTCGTCGACCTGGTCGGCTCCGTCGATGGCGAGGTCCACCTTCCCCCTGAACGGCACGAGGTTGATCCCGCACCTGGTGGCCACCATTTCGATCTGCGTAGAGGTCGGGACCCCGTTGACTGACTTGGCCTTCGCCAGCGCCAGGGGCGAGAGCTCTTCCAAGAGCGCGGCCACAGTCGAGCCGCTGCCGAGCCCTAGCGTCATCCCGGGGGCTATCTGCTTGGCGAGGTCCTCGGCGACTTTTCTCAGAGCGTCTCTGAGCCGGTCCATCAGCTTTCCTGCTGCTTCTTGTCGATGTCGATCTGTTCCAGCCGCGTAAGCGCGTCCATGACTTCGTCTCTGATCTCCTTGACCCGCTTCTCCGACTCGCTCATCTCGGGCTTCGCCCTTCTCTCGACCGCGCGCTCGAGGTCGGTCCCCCGCTCTATCTTCGGGGCCGCCGCCTCCTTCTTCGGCAGCTGCGGTGCGGCCGGGCCAAGTCTCTGCTTCGCGGCGTCGAGGCGCACCTCGATGTTCTGTATCTTGCCCTCAAAGAGGGCCACGAGCTCGTTTCTCAGACCTTCCAGCTCTCCCACTTCCACCACGAGTTCCACGTCCTTCAACTTCGCCTGTAGGTCCTTGATCTGGTCGCTGTAGCGTTTTGAGATGGTCTCTCTCTCCTCCCTGGTGATCCTGCCTTCATTCTCAGCCTCGTAGAGCTTCATCATGGCGGAAGAGAGCAGGTCCCTCTCGACCATTATGGTCCTCATCTCTCTCCGAGACTTCTCGAGTTCGGTCGTGGTCACGGTTGATTCCTCAGACCTCGGCCCCGTCAGCTGGCGGGGCACCGCGGCCTTCTCTGACTTCGGCCTGGTGTAGAATACTACGTATGCGGTGACTCCGCCGAACCCGATCCCCACCACCGCGGCAATCGCAACGGTAAGGACATCGACCATGTATCTTTTCCTTGCCTCTGCTCCGGCGCCTTCAGTATAAAAGTAGATTCAGGAAACTGGCCATCGGCCGAGCGGCGTTGTCTTTCCTTATGTCGGCGGCGGGGAAATCATGATTATGTTGTCCCCCCTCACGATGAGCGTCCCCAGGGTGTTCGACTTTCCGTCCTCGCTCACCTCTTCAGCCTTCTCGAGGGCGAGGTTCATGTGCTGGTCGAACCCTTGGAGGTTCCCCCTGATGACCTTCCCTCCCTTCAGCTTGATGAGGACTACCTTCCCCATGCTCGTCTCGAGTTCCTTGACCGCCATGTCGACTGACAAAAGTCTCTTGAGCCGGCCATCTGAATTCATTTATTTAAGCAGTCACACGCTCCCGCCCAGTTGAAGAAGTGGGTCCTGTCGAGGCGCGACTCCGCTGAGATGATTCAGAAGATCGAGGCCTCCGTGGGCATCTCCCTCAACCTGCCAAAGTCCGCTCAGGCGCAGTGCGCCGAGCCCGAAGAGGGAGTCGTGTTCGTAACCCTCGAAGGGTTCGAGTTCGTCCAGACCGGCGAATCGTTCCTCCCTTACCTGGGGTCGGCCGGAACTC
>JAKAPN010000207.1 GCA_021822995.1 archaeon | reverse complement strand
TCGTTCGAAAATATCTTCAAGTCCTTGGTGGGCAATCGGTTTCAGAAGAGTACTAGAGCCTGTATCATGCTGGGGCTCTGGAAGCAAAAGCCCTACGACTGCGGTCATGGGTTCGATTCGGACCGATTTCACCTCTCCACCAGCGGAATACGCTACGACCATTGCGTCCCTGTCAGGCTTCACCATCCTTATCGTGCTCCTCTCGAACCCGCTGATCTTGCCGCCCTTCTCAAACATGACCGACTGGTCCGTGAGGTGCAGGACCGCCTCTTCTCCGTCGACTCTGACCTTGGTGGCGTTGCCTCCTTCCTCCACCATTCCTCCCATCTTCCCTCGACCTCTGAATCACTTCATGGCCATCGACATATAACTGCCACCATAATCAGCCAGCGCCATTGGAACCATCAGGAAGGTCCCCCGAAGCCTAGTCGCCTTCTACGTGTTTATCTACGCAAGCGCTTACGCTGTCAACGCCTATTTCTTCTACGAAGCACACTTCACGGGGATAGTCCCACGAATCCTTGGCGCCTTGTTGGGGCTGGCAATCATTGCTACCATCTTCTACGCTCTCAATCGCAAAGCGAGGGCTCGGTCTCTCCTTCGCTTGCTCGGGTTCAGGAAGGAGGGCATGCTGAGAAGTTTCCTTTGGGCCAACGCCTTCCTGCTCCCGCTGATGGTCATCCTGATCAGAATAGTCTTGGTTTCTGGACCCGAGTCCCTCCTCGCCAACGCTCCTGTCACGTTCCCTTCCTCACCAATACCGCCGTGGTATCCCTTCTTCGCGTCCACCGCATGGATACTCGGTGGCTTGACCGCCTTCCCGTTCCTTCAAGCGTACCCCTACGAGGAGATGGCCGGCCTGCCCAAGCGATTTGTCGTCCCCTTGGTCGCGATACTGTGGGTGGGGCTCTACAACGCCCCACTGGTTACGGGCGCGGTGATCTGGGACGACATCGTATTCTTCGGCTTCCTCTTTACAACCGCGTATCACAAGTCCCGAAACTCTATCGGCTTGGTCGCAGCCTACGTCCTCGCGGAACTCCCGGTTTGGGTCCTTTTTGCAGGAACGTGGGGGGTCGCAGTATTCACGGATGGCCTAATAGTGCGTACCCTAATTGGGATACTCTCGGTTGGAGTACTGGCTTTCTGGCATCTCAGAGAGCGCCGGGCTCATTCGCTAGCCTAGTACCGATGCCAGCAGAACCGCTGGAAGTCCTCTTTGTTCCGTTAAAATCACAAGGCAACCGACTGTCACGTGGTCCGCATCCTCTGGTTCAAGGAGACCAGCCGCTGGTCTAGGAGGGGAATCCCGCTCAGGGTCGTCTGGGTCAGCCCGAGGCAGCTCGTGATCCTCCTCTTCTCAATCCTCGTCGGTTTGGTTATGGCGACGCCTCTGCCGACTGCCACTCTGAAGCTTGTCCCCATGGGCGGGTTCCTCCTGACAGGTGCCGCAATCGCGTTCTGGAGGGTGAAGATGCTGACGCCCGAGCAACTGATCATGGTGAGGCTGAGAGGGCTGACGAGGATTTCGCAGGGCGGTAAGGAGGGTGGCAAAGACAAGACTACTTCTGTAGTAGAAAAGCCAGAGGAGAGCGCCTTCGAGATCGAGGCCGACAGTCCGGAGTCGTTCACCCCGCTTTCTATTACAGGGAGGTGGAAGAGGACGAAACTGCCGAGGAAGGTCACGCTCTACGTGGACGGCGTCCCGAGGGCAGGTGCAGAAGCGCTCGCAACTCCGGTGAACGATGCCGAGAGCGGGTACACACTCGTCTTCCTGCCCACGGCCGCAGACATCGGCGTGAGAGAGCTGGAAGTGAGGATCGAGGGCGAGGAGAAGCCCATCTACAGGAAGAAGGTCGAGGTGAAGGTCAAGGGAGCGAGGTCGCTGGAGATGAAGAAGGTCTCTTGAGAGTGCACGGGGTTGCCTACCTCTTGCTCGCGCTCACAATCACGTGAGCAAACCGGTCCCCTTCGATCGGAAGGAGGTCCATCGGGTTGTGCTTCCACTGCCCGGAATAGAAGACCTTGATGGAGTCGGTCTGGAACCCTGCCTCCTCAAGCGTCTTGTTGATCCCTGTTTCAGTCATGGTGCCTCCGTACCCGAGCTTCTCCGCCAAGGCAAGGCTCCTTGAACCTTCTTCCAGCCAGATCGCGGAAAAGAGAAGTTTGCCATGCACCCCCAAGACACGAGCGACTTCGCGGAACGAGCTTCCAGCGCGAGGGATGTTGTTGAACCCGAAGTGCGAAATCACGCAAGGCAGCCTCCGCGACCTTATCCCCAAATGCTTGCCGTCCATGACGCAAAGCGAGGTTCTTCCGTACCTTTTCTGCTCTTCCAGTTTGATTCTGGCGCCCCGAAGAGGCTTCTCGTCCACGTCCATGCCCAAAATGTGGGAGCGGGCGTGAACTCTGCCCGACAGAGCGAGGAGGAGTGTCCCCATGCCTGAGGCGACATCAAGAACCACCTCCTCTCCTGATGCTGCTCGCGCTATTTTGTCCACCATTTCCCGGTCTGCGTCAATCAGCTCCTCGGACAGGAACGACGCATACTGCTTCCGAGTCTCATCGTACTTCTTAATGTCGGGGAAGTCGACTTTCCATTCGAACTCGCCCTTGCTCAATTTCTGGTCCTTGAGTATCGGTATCTCGTCCCTGACCTGGTACGCGTGACCGCGCCGACAGCGGAGCAGCCCTTTGACGAACCTGCCGTCGGAGGTGTCGCCGGAGAAGCCAAGGCGCAGTCTGCATCTCGGGCATGCGATGACGTCGAGCAGCTCTGTCCTCATTTCAGCCGCTCCGGTAGCCCGTCTGTCTGCCTAATCAAACGTTCTCAGGGAATATGACGGCATGATGGGACGTTGGGCCGCTGTCCAAGAACCACTTACCGGCTCGTTTTAACCGTCGTCCCCTCAGACCAACGTGTACATCTACGAGGTCGGGCCAATCAACTACTTCAACCTCAGCGAGCCTGAAAGGAACGCCGTTCTTGCCGGGTTCGCGGCGGCCCTCCAGCAGCTCAGCTCCGCCGTTGTCTTCCGCGTCAGGCTGGACACCACGAGCGTCGTCGTCGGGGACGAGTTCTACAGCGTGAACTACAGGCGCTACTTCCTCGAGAGCGACCAGCCCCTGGAGGTGTTCCTTGCAACGATGGGCCTGCAGGAGAGGTACGTCAGGCTGATGGAGACGCCCGGGTACAAGGTCGTCAGCAACCTCCCCAGATACGCGGTCCTCGA
>JAKAPN010000206.1 GCA_021822995.1 archaeon | reverse complement strand
CTAGGCTTTCGCGGCGGCCGAGTTGACTGTCGCTATGGCCTCTTCCAGGATGTCAAGGCCCTCATCCATCACATCTTCGGCGATGTTCAGGGGAGGTATCAACCGGAGCGTGTTCCGTCCCGCAGTAATGACAAGGACGCCGCGTTGGAAGCAGTAGTCGACGATGCGGCTGACTTCGGTTTCGCCTCGTGCCTTGCTCTTCTTGTCCTTGACGATTTCCACCCCTAGGAACAGCCCCATCCCTCTCACATCCCCCATGATTTCATACTTCTCCTTCATTTCCAGCAGACGTCTCTTCGCCCTTCCACCGACATACTTTGCATTTTCCATCAGCTTCTCCGACTTTATTACGTCGAGGGTAGCCAGGGCCGCTTGGACAGCTACCGGGTTCGCCCCAAACGTAGACGCGTGCTGGCCCGGTTTCCAGGTCTCCATGACATCGGCGCTGGCTATAGTCGCGCTGAGTGGCAGTCCCGATGCTATCCCCTTCGCGATGGTGACCACATCTGGAATGATACCGTAGTGCTCTATACCGAGGAACTTTCCTGTCCTCCCGACGCCGGTCTGAATCTCATCTGAGACGAACAGGACGCCCTCCTTGCGGAGAAACTCCATCTTCTTGAAGTAGTCAGGGGGGGCCGGCACGTACCCACCTTCGCCCTGTATCGACTCGAAGAAGTACGCTGCCACCTCGTCGACATTGACGAATTTCTCCAGATACTGTTCTTTGAAGTAGTCAACACAATAGTAGTCGCATTCGGGGAAGCTTTGCTTCCAGGGGCACCGATAGCAGTATGGGAACGGGAAGTGCACCACATCCGGGATCAAGGGGAGTGAACCCTTTCGTTGCGTCGGTTTGCTTGCCGTAAGGCTGAGGGCGCCCATGGTCCTGCCATGAAAGGCTCCGGAATGCGCCAAGAAGAGAGGGCGCCTCGTCGCGTTCCTAGTCAACTTCATGGCCGCTTCGATCGCCTCAGCGCCGCTGTTGCCGTAGTAGACCATTTTCCGGCCATCCCCTGGTATGAGCGGGAGGAGTTTCTCCGAGAGCTCGACGAGGTTGTCGTAGTAGAAGTCGGTGTAAGAGAAGTGGATGAACTTCTCAGCCTGGTCCTTGATGGCCTGAACCACCTCGGGGTGGGTTGATCCAGTGCTGAGGACTGCGATACCCGCTGCGAAATCGATGAACTGGTTCCCATCGACATCCTTCACCAATGATCCATGGGCAGATTCCACGACAAGGGGATAGAACCTCGAGATGGACGGCGACACAAACTTGGCGGTGTTCTTTACCACCAGACTGGCCTTGGGACCGGGGAGCTTCCCTTCCACCCTTGCGAATTTTCTCGACTTCATAGAATCCAAGTATTTTCGCCTGTCTGGTGGGTCTAAAACCCTTTACCCAAGTTCCAGCATCGACGAAGACTCTTGAGTCGAAACTGATTAAACGGGGACCGAGAGCTCTATCTCTAGCACGGGGAGGTTGAGCTGCCTCCCGTCCCTCGAAGTAACGTTCTCGCCGTCGATAGTGATGTTGGAGATCTGGACGTTACTCATGAAACGCTTCCTCAGCACTTGGGCGACCTCCACTGACATGTTGATGGCTTCCCCCCTGGCCCTGAGGACGACCTGTCTCGCACCACCATTGAACATGGTGATACAAGCAGTCACATAATTGAGAAGAGGCTTGCTTTGACCAACGATTACCGTCTTCCTCTCTTCTGACACTGGTCTTCAGGGCCCCGCCTCGGCCTATAAAGGCTCCCCTGATTGGTCTTTGTTCCGCCCTTCGCCCCAGCAGCACATCGCTAACATCCTCTAGATTAGCCCGCCGCGACCATTGACTGAGGCGCCACGATAGCATATAAACAGACGTGAAACGGGCCGCAGACAGGGGTCGTCGGCTAGTCTGGTCTAGGCTTCAAGCCTCGGGTAGATTCGGGCATTTAGCTCGCCTCGAGACCGCTTGAGATCGCTGGTTCAAATCCGGCCGACCCCATCCATTCTTGCCGAGCAAACTCCTCGTTCACCCACTCAACCAGGATGCCCTTTCGACGCTTCTCAAGTTGCAGGCTCCCGACGGTGGGTTCTACACCTGATACTATCCTGGCATGACCCATGGGAATGCGACAACGAACGCCGAAACTACACGTCTGGCAATTCTTGCTCTCTCAGAGTAACCAGAGTGCGCTTCCTTCAATCTGTTAGAGGAGCAAGGACGAAACGGTCGAGAACGCAAGGCCACTTCGCCCTTGAGGTTTTGGGGGACCACGAAGTCATGGACTATCCAGTGCTGGTAGAAGAATACGAACCGGACTGGGTCGAGGAGTTGTTGGGGGATTACCCACATTGGGACGGTTGTGCGCCGAAGCAGAAGTCGCTTCGCCCGAGCTTGTTGTCGAATTGGTGGTGGTAGCTGTCGATTGCGTGCGAACTGGCAGAACTGTGAGAACGTCTACGACCAGGAAAGGGGAAGTCGCTACAAGCACTCCCCTTCCTGCTTATCACGACGATAGTCTTCGTCTCCGATTCATCTCCTAGGAGATAGAGGGCGACGGGTGTATATGGCGAATTTGCGAAACCGCTCCCCAATCCTTCCACCATCACCAAACCTACTTGTTTTCGAGGGACTCGCCGGGTTCGATGGGATTTGACAAGAAACGAAGCCACATCCACCTGACCCGGCATTTCAACCCGCGCCGGGATAGACGGCATTTTACCAACCCCCGGCCCTTTCAGATTCTCCCGCTACTCCACTATCGTCTCGTCTTCTATCTTTCTCCTCATAGCACGGACTAGATCGCCCCGAGAAAGGTATCCTACGACCGCGCCATCGTCATCCGTTGCCACTAGGAAAGGCACGTCGCGTAGCGACATCCTCCTCAGAGCGTCATAGGCATACTCTTTCTGCGACATCGACTCGAACTCCTTCGAACAAGCCTCGCCAGCAGTCAGCTTTCTGCTGGCGCTGGCCGCCGCCGCCGCATACACTTGTTCGCTGCTTATCACCCCGACCGCCTTCGCGCCGCTCACAACGATCAACCGCTTCCTCGTGCTAAACGGATGTCCTGGGGTCGTCATCTGCTTATAGAGTTCGACCACGGGCTGCCCCGCGTCTACTGTCACAGGCGGAGCCGACATGACCGAGCTTATCCTGATTTGCCGGAGCGGGTTGTACTCGTAGATGTTCTTCACCCTGAACCCCCTCCTGGCCAGCCTCTCCGTCATGATCGACCTCACCAT
>JAKAPN010000001.1 GCA_021822995.1 archaeon | reverse complement strand
GGTCCAGGCGCTGTATGGCACAATTGAAGAAGTTCTCTTTGCGCAGGCCGCGCGTCTCCCTGGCGCTCATCAGGACGACGTGAGCCGCAGCTCCCTCGTCTGACCGGTTCCCGTATGCGGCCCTCATAATCACCACGCTCGACCTCGGGGCCCTCTCCGCCGCGTTGTTGATGCGATGACAAATAATGCGATTGCAAGAGGGAATGCAACAAGGGGGAATAAAGGGAAAGCGCGCTCACGCTATTTCATGAGCGCGCTGGCCTGCGGCCTGGACGTCCACAAAGACTGGACCGATGTGACCGTCAGGAGGAACATGGATGGAGAGAAATTGATGGGGATGAGGAACTCGACAGACTGACCCTCAATTCACGGTTGCAGGAACTTGACCGAGTTCACGCACTTCGGATTGAGGGGGGCTTTTGCGTTGCGGATGAAGGACTTCTAAAACAGATGTTGGTTCTCAAGCATCAGACTCTTGAGCGCGGTCTCCCACATCCGTAGTTCTGTTCCTCTTCTCCTTCTTTAGGATCAAAGTGGCTCCCGCTCTCATGGGATGCAGTTCATCCCCTTCCTTCCATCCGAGTTCCTTAACGTCATCTGGCGATATGACCACGCTATATCTGAAGTATTCCTTTCCCTTCACCTTCCCGATGGATTCAGAAGTTCGTGCCTAGAGATTAGCGAGTATGCGAATTCCCTCACCCCCGAACTTTCCAAGACATGGCATGTGGACGAAGTGTTCGCCAAGACGAGGGGCGGCGATGTCGTGAAGGGAATCAACAGGGGGCAGACGGGTCAAATGACGATAGGCCTGCCTCTGGAATGTAATGGACAGGGACACAAGGTTCCTTCTCGCCTCACGACTCTCCAAGTTGAGGGACGCGGTAAGCGGTGAAAGGGCGCTCAAAGAGACCTTGGCTAACACCCATGACAACAAGCCCGCCAAGGTCTATACCGACGCGCTCAGAGCATACAACGAGGCGGTCGCCTTCGCCTTCAAAGGAGTCGAGCATGTCGCCAAAGCCGGAGTAGGGAAGCCACACGCCACGAACAACAGAGCAGAACGCCTCAACCGGACGGTTAGGGAGAGAGTGAAGGTTCAGAGAGGATGGAAGTCCATCTCAACCCCTCTTGCCGAGGGGCAAAGGATTCACTATGGCTTTGTCAAGTCCCATCAGGCCTTGGACGGGCAGACCCCCGCACAGAGGGCGGGGATCAGGCTTGAGGGGCAGAACAAGTGGCTTGCCCTTCTGAAAGCGGCACTCACCACTCCAGAGGGAACACCCAATTGAGCCACCCCATGGGAGGAACAAAACCGCAGAACCGGATAATTTCTCCACAGCGTTTATGAATGAACTCCGCCCCCTGGGCCGTCGTGGGAGAGCACTCCGAGACTTTCACCCTAGACGTGGGGAGGAGGACCGTGAGGGACCTGGTCACCCGGCACCTCTCGGGGTTCGGCTACAGGCTGACCAAGGAGCAGGGGTGGATCCTCGTCTTCGAGAAGGGCTCCCTCAGGAAGAACATCTACACCACCTCCTTCGACGCAGCCTACAAGCAGGTCATAGTCTCCATAGTCGGGGAGGAGTCCGTCCCAGTCACCACCGTCTCCATATCCTTCTCGCTCCCCTTCCTCATACTCAGGAGGAACGACATGCTCGCCATCAACAACGTCACCAAGGCCCTGAAGGACTACATCGTGATAACGACCGGGTACTCCGACGTGGCAGAGGGGGCTAGGTGTCCCCCGCGACCGAGTTCCTGATGGCGGCCGCCGCGTCGACCGCGTCGCTCCCGTCCACCACGGACGCCCCCAGGAGCCTCGCCAGGCCTGTTGTCTGCTCGTCCGGCCCCGGGGTCGCGACTATGACCAGGCCGGCGTCCTTGAGCTCCAGCTTCTTCAGGGCCGAAGCGGCGACCTTCTCGGCGACCGACCCCCCCTTCTGGCCGAAGACGACGTCCAGGCCGAACTTCTTCCTGTCTGGGCCAGACAGCACGGCCGCGAACTCGAACTCAGCTCCGGAGGCCCCTCTGATCATCCCCGGCGCCTCCACCTTCCACCCGCGGTCTGAGAGGGCGTCGCGGACCACGGCCACCATGGACGTTGTCCTTTCCGCGAACCTCATCTGGCTGCGGACCCGGGCGATCCTCTCCCCAGCGTCCTCCGCCTTCGCGAAGGAGACCCGGTAGAGCCCCGCCATGGTCTCCGCGTAATCCTTGCTGTCCGTCCATATGGCCACGTCCCTGTCGTTCTTCGCCCCCTTGGTGTCGTCCAGGACCAGGGAGACCAGGGTCTGGGCCCCGTCTGCGACCACGAGCCTGCTCCGGGGGGCTTCCTCGGAGTGGCGCAGCTCTGCGGCCTTCGCCAGGCTGTCGGCGGCCTCCAGGGTCGCGCCGTCCACGGGGGCGACCACGCTCACCTTCACCCCCCTCCTGGCCGCCTCCACTATCTTGTCCCCTATCCCGAGCACGTGGGCCTGGGTGATGTCGTTCCTCGTCAGGACCAGGTCCAGGGACTCGGTGGCCAGCTCGACCATCTTCGTCATGGCGTTGTAGATCTGCTCCCTCCCCTGGATTATCCTGAACTTCTGCTCGAAGCTCTCCACCGGGGCCCTGGGGACCTGCTTCCACAGCCCCGCCAGCTCCCCCCGGGCCTCCTCCATCCGGCGGACGACCCCCTTCTGTTCGTCGGTGAGGAGGGAGACGACCCCGTCCAGGGTCTCGGCCTGGTACCTGATCGGCTTCCCAGCCGTCGAGACCACGATCCCCCGCTCCAGGAGGCGCTTGAGCAGCCTGTAGGCCTCCATCCTGCGTATCCCTATGGCCCTCGCCAGGTCCCCGGCGCCGCAGGCGCCGTTCCTGGTCAGGAAGACGAAGGTCCGCGCCTCCCTCTCGCTGAGGCCGTAGATGCCGAGGAGCTCGACGAGGCGCTCGTCCACGGCTCCGCGTGGCTCCGAGGCGAGATAAGAGTTGCCGGGAGGACCGGAACCCGCGAGTCGGCCAACCGAGAGCGCCTAGCACCGGTTGTGCGGCCCCGACGCCGTCCAAGGCCGGCTACGGCTCAGGGAGGGACGACGGCGTATCCCAGCGGATGGGTAGACAGGTAGCTCCCGTACCGCGCGAAGAGCCAGCTGGGCGACCAGAGCACCAGGTGCGCCGTGGCCCCCGCCGGGATTTCGGGGCAGTTGCAGGTTGCCAGCGGCGGGCAGACGCAGCTCGAGTACTCCCGGGTGGGCACGAGAGGCACGAGGAAGACCGCCGCCACGGCGGCAAGCGCGACGGCCACTGCGACCACGGCGGCTTCCTTCCTTCTCATTACGGCCCTGACTTGCGGGGCCCGTCCACTTATGTCTGTCTGAGGGGCCGGAGGGCGAGGCGCATGGCCAGCCCACCCATGTCGTCGCAGAGGTTGCGTCGCCGCTACCAGTGGTCCTCGGAGAGTCCCTCCGGCTCCTTCAGGGACATCCTTACCTCCTGCCAGTCGTCGGTTTCTAGCTTGACCGTTCCGTTGCCCTCGTACTCGTGGCCGTCCTCGTCTCTACAGCGTATCGTTACAGGCACGGACCCCGCGGACGAAAGCGCCCTGAAGCGGCGCAGGCTCAGCTCGATCTTGTCCCCTTTCCTCACCGCGAAGGGGCCGTAGTTCTGGGTCACGTCTCCCCCCGCTGAGAGTCGCAAGTCTCTGGCATCCCCTCCCTTGTTCGCGAGTGTAAGCCTGTACTGCCTCCAGTCGAAGAGGAGCACCTGTGAGCCGGCCAGCGTGGTCCTCAGCTCGATCCTGGGCGCGCCCGCTTCGATGAGTTCCCGCTTCTTGTCCAGGACCAGCCTCCTGAGCTTCGGGGCGAAATCCTGGATGACAGACACGAACACCGACGGCTCCAGCTCCTCGAGGGGCGTCTTCCGCTCGGCCCCGCTCGGGCCGACCGTGACCACCACGCAGTCGCTGGTCACGTAGGCTTCCTTTATCTGGGGCGAATCCGTCGCCAGCGCGCTGCCGGGAATGGGGACGCTCTTTCCCACCCATCCCTGCAGACTCCTGAATTTCTCGACGAGTTCCTTCCTACCCTTTCGCTCAAGCTCGGTCACGCGCTGAAGCTCCTGGTATTCCTTGCTGAGCTTCACTGCACCCTTCACAAGATCGCTCTTCTTTGACCCGGCCTTCTTCGGCACGATCTTGAATAGCCGACGGGACGCCAATTAAGCTCTTTGCGAGGCTCGGACGGGCGATGTCGCTTTGTTGGCTGGCTCCATCCGCCTCCTTGGAGGATGCGCGATGCCATCTGCAGGTTGTCTGGAGGCTCCGCGCGTGGGCATCCCAGGTTGCCTTTCCAGCTGGCCACACTCCGTTCAATCTTCTCCTGTGTGGTTGCCCATCTCACGCCCCCAGCATCACCCTCCCGAACGTGAACGCTCCGGCGGCGTTCGCCACGGCCCTGCCAGCCCTGATGGTCGAGAGGGAGTCCCTGATCGTCGCGAGTATGCTCTCTCCGGCAGCAGAGTCGACCCTCGAGTACGGGACCCTGACCGCGTCCTTGACCCGATGGTTCCCTCCCTCCTTCCGCTCCGTTGCTGGTGACGGCTCTACCCGTGAAGCCGCCCTTGCCGTCGAAGAGCTCAGGGTGCTCCCTCCTCACCTGCTCGATGGTCGACCTCTTGACATCCTGATACTTCGCCTTGGCATACCGAGAGACCTCCCCGATCTTCTCTTTCCTGCGCTCGATGGCCTTCGTCCTCTCCTCCTCACCCTTCGCCTCCATGACCTTCTTGCCCGATTCGGTGAGCTCCTTCTTCATCCCCTTGAACTTCGGGTCGCGCCTCAGCTCCGTCCTCGTCCTGTGGGCCGGGTCGATGAATGACGTGGTCCTTCACCACCTCGGTGTAGTTGTGGGAGCCGTCTGTCATGTTGAAGGACGCCCCCTCGAGCGCCCTGAACAGCACGTCAGCGAGCATCTGGTTGAACGGTCGGGGGGTGCAGATCAGGGACGCGTAGGCCTGAGCCCCCGGCAGATACGAAAGGGCGAACGTGAAGGAGTCTGGGAACGAGGCCCTCCTCCCGTCCTTCCCGTCGACGACGACCAAGTCGCCCTTCATTCATGCCCCTGTGCACTACGCGCTTCTTCCCTTCCACGATCTCATCCATGATCTTCTTCACCGCGCCCTTCCTCCTCGGGCAAGTCTCGTCGGTGAGCGATTCGACGCTCACCTGAGGAAGCTGCTTTCTCCTTCAGCTGCCCCACGTCCTCGACCCCGAAGAGGAGTTTGAGCACGTTTGTTTATCGCGAACAGGCCGTCTCACTGCCCCTCGATGAGCGGGGCGAGCTCCTTCGCCCTGTCGGCGAGGAGCCTCACGTAGTCGAGCACGGCGTCCGTGCTCATCTGGGCGCCGAGGTTAGTTGGCGAGCGTCTCTCCACAGAGTATGCCGGATGGTCCATAGAGAGGGCAAGGGCGACGATCGGCGCCCCGTAGATCGTGCCTTCGTAGAAAGGGCCGCGGGAGGTGTAGGTGCCCCCGCAGTCCCTGCAGATGTACCTCTGAAGTATGACGTTCACGTCCACGAAGTTTCCCTCTGGAGAGATGAGCTTGGCGAAGAGCGCGCCCTGGCGCCCGTTCTTGATGCGTCTGACGCTCCCACAGTGCTGGCATCTGCCCGGGAAGTCATCGTAGACCCTGCCATCGTAGATCTGCGAGATCGCGAGGCCCAACCCTGCTCTGACGAACTCGGGCACGTAGACCGCGACCTGCTTTGAGTTTGGCTCCTGCATCAGGCTCTGGGTCTCACGGTGGTGCGATAACGGTGCGACTCTATTCTTCTTGAGAAGTCGCGCTCATCTCGTTAAGCGGTATAGCCGGGCCGGGGCCCCCTGCGGAACATGCCCCGTCCGCGCCGAACCCAGACGAGCCGGGCGGCGCTCGCCTGCGTGTCTGTACGCCTTGGAGATACACCTCCTCTAATCGGGCGCCCTGACCACCCACCGCCATGCTACCGGCGCTGCAGACAGACCGGAGGGACCAGCGGCAGGCGCCGCTGAGATCGAGGCTCGCCGCCCCGGCCAAGAACAGGGGGCGCCTGGACGTGGTGGCCGACGTGCTCGACGCGTGCGCCAGCGCGTCTTCGAAGAACGCGGTGCTGATCAGGGCCAACGTCAACTCGGTCACCGCCACCTACCTCCTCTCCCAGCTGATGGGGGCCAGGCTAATCGACACCGTCGTCGACGACGAAGGGAGGGTGGCCTACATCGCCACGAAGCAGGGGGCCGCCTTCTTGGAGTCCTACAGGCACCTGACCGGGATGCTGACTGCCGCCCTCGTCCCTGAGACCAGGGCCAGGGAAGAGATAGGCCTCTTCGCCTAGAAGAGCTGCTCGGTCGGGAAGACCTCGATCCCGCCTTCGGATATCCTGTAGGGGTGGGGCTGGCTGTCGTTGTCTATCCCCCTCATCTTCTCCACGCTGAAGACCCGGGTGAAGCTCTGGCCGCTCAGGACCCTGGTGAGGACCAGGACCCCGTCCACCACGAACTCCTCGAACTGGTACTTCCGCTCCAGGGACGGGTCGCTCATCTCGGCCACCAGCAGGGTGGTGCACCTGCTCCTGACCGTGGCGGCCATCAGGTCGAGGAGGGCTATCCTCCTCTCGTAGTCGTCGGAGTAGTGGACCACCAGGGTGGAGATGGGGTCGATGACCACCCTCCGGGCTCCCACCTTCTTGATGGCGTCGGTCACGGAGTTGATCAGGGTGGCGACGGCGAACTCCTTTCTCCCGATCTCGGTCGAGCCGAGCTTGACCTTCGCCGGTAGTAACCTGATGGGGGACGCGTCCACCACCGCTATCTTCTTGTCCGCGACAGCCTCCTTGGCCCCCAGCCCGAGGGGCTCGGTGCTCTCCAGGAGCCTGTCCGGGTCCTCGTCCAGGGACACGTAAACGCCGTTTTCACCCGCCTTTGCGCCCGCCACCAGGTACTGGAGGCCGAAGGTGGTCTTCCCGCTCCCGGGGGCGCCCAGGACCAGGACGTTGTGCCCGCTCGGGATGCCCTTCCCGTCGAGGAGGGCGTCCACCCCCTTCACCCCCACATGGGTGTACAACGTTTCGAATCGGCGCTGCAAAGTCTTTAAGCGTTTGCGCGAGGCTGCGGGGACCGTGCAGAGGCTCAACCTCGGCGTCCCCGAACTCGACCAGGTGATACTCGGCGGGGTGCCGAAGGGGTCTCTGGTGCTGGTCCTCGGGCCGCCGGGGGCAGGGAAGAGCATACTGGGGAAGCTCTTCCTCCACACCGGGCTGGTCAGAGGTGACCAGGCGCTCCTGGTGTCCACGGCGGAGGCGGACCAGGCCATCGGGGAGACCATGGCGATGTTCCGCTGGACCGAGGGGGTCCCCGAGAGGCTCCATGTCCTGGACTGCTACTCGTGGAGGCTTGGGGGGAAGCGGTCGAAATACTCGGTCTCGCTGGCGTCGCTGACCGACGTCTCTGTCTCCCTCAGCAAGCTCTTCGACGACTCGAGGGTCGACCCTGACCGTGACGAGCGCCTGGTGGTCGACTCGTTCACAGACTTCGTGAAGTACGTCGGGGTGGACAAGTCCCTGAGGTTCCTCGACTACCTGAGGCAGAAGCTGAGGGAGAACGGGGTGACAGGGCTGCTGATGCTCGAGGAGGGGGTGCACGCGCCGAGGACCGTGGCTGCGGTGGAGTACTCCACGGACGGGACCGTCAGGATGAGGGTGTCCGACCAGGGGAGGTTCATGATGGCCAGCAGGATGCAGGCCACCCCGCTGGTCCAGAAGTGGATCCAGTTCACCATCGGCTAGCAGGGAGTCCGCCCCGGGAGTCGAAGGCGGTCCCCTCGCCTGGGGCCGCGCCCATGTCGAAGGAGCCGTCCTCCTCTATGGTCTCCCCTCCGCGCCTGCGGAGGAGGATGACCGCGACGACCACGGCGGCTATCGCCCCGCCGACAATGCCGCCCAGGTAGAGCTTGTCGGAGAGGATGCGGGACAGGATCGAGGGGTGGGGCGTCGCCGGCTGGCCCACGACGAAGACCTGGGTGGTCGAGTTGACGGAGCCCACGATGGGGTCCTCGGCGGTGACTGTGATCTGGGCGACGCCGAGCCCAGCAGGCGTGAACGTCGCAGACGCCGAACCTGCCGAGCCGGTCGTGGATGTAGCAGGGGAGACCGTCCCCCCGGTCGCCGACCAGGTGAGGGAGGCCCCCGCGAGAGGGAGGCCCTGGTACTGCAAGGAGTAGTAGATCGCATCGGTCTCGTTGGGGTAGATGGTCTGATGTATCGGCCCCAGGCCGTACGTCACTCCCAGGAGGGTCGAGGAGAACTTCGTCGAAGCGGCAAAAAGACCGTTCGAGATGGCCGTGAACGTCCCCTCTGTCGCGCCGTTCAACGGGACGGTGGCGTACGCGAGGTCCGCCCCCTTCGATATGGTCAGGGTGACAAGGGCCTTTGAGAGGGTGGTGTTGGAGAATGACACGATCACGTTCTGGGATGTCCTGGCGTCGGCAGGGACCCCTCGGGAGTCCTGGAGCTGGACGACCATGCTCAAGCTATCCGCGGTAGCAGAGAAGAGCGCGTGGCTGTCGGCGAGATAGATGCCGAGCTTCGTCGGAGGGATGCTCACGGTGGTCACCTTCACAGTGGAAGAAACGAAGTTCGCAGAGGACGCGGTGATGAGCGCAGACCCCGCAGCTGCGGAGGTGGTTATCGGCACCGTGACGAAGGTCTGGCCGGCGGGTATGAGGACTGGTCCGGAGACGTCTATCGACACGAGGTCGGGCCTC
The DNA here is from genome assembly GCA_021822995.1 of archaeon. GTDB lineage: Archaea > Thermoproteota > Nitrososphaeria > Nitrososphaerales > Gagatemarchaeaceae > UBA183. Next base: position 6,624 of record JAKAPN010000001.1, on the reverse strand, counting down.
GAGGAGGTGAGGGTGACGGACGTCCCTGTCTGCGAGACCGCCGGGCTCGTGTTGTTGTATGCGAGCGAAACGGTCAGGACGTCGTAGGTCTTCCCGTCGGCCGGGAGATTAGGCGGGATGGCGAGCTGGAGCGTGTTCGGGCTGTCGTTGACGCTGGCGACCGTCACCGCGGCTGTGGCGCTGACGTAGCCCGAAGCGGAGGCTGTGATGAAGGCCGTCCCGCTCTGCTGCCCGTTGACGCTGACGGATCCGAATCCTATCGTTTGATTCGCCGGGATAATGGTGCCTGTGGCCTCCAGGACGGATGTGTCTGAAGACGTCAGCTGCACCTTGGCGTCCTGGGTCGTCCTGGCGGGGAGGCCGGCCGCGTCAAGCACCTCCACGGCGACGTTCGCGTTGGTCGGCGTGCCAGCGAGGAGTTCGCCGGGAAGCGGGAAGATCCTGAGCTGGGTCGGGAACCCTCTCGGGAGGCTTGTGGTGAACGACGCCGATGCGGTCTGGAAGCCCGGGGCCACCGCTGTGACGGTGCTGTTGCCTGGGGTCTCGGTGGTGATGACGTTGGCCACGGCGTACTGCTCCCCTGCCATGACGGTCACCGTAGGCTGGACGGACAGCACGGCGGAAGACGAAGAGAGGTACACCTCGGTGTTCACAGGGAAGACTACGGGGCTGCCCTGGGCGTTGTTCACCGACACCACGAGGGCCGGAAAGGACGACGTGCCGTTCGCGCTGGTCGGAAGGTCGGGTGGGAGCGGAGTGAGCGACAGGTATCCGTAGGTGTCCGATGGGCCTGCGGCATAACCTCTGGCCACGATGCCAAGGAGGAAGAGCGCAACGAGCATCGCTATGGCGGTTCTGCTTGGGTTGCTCCGCATCATCTTGTGGCTCGGACGTTTCAAGATATTTCAGCTACAAGGAACCCGGGTAAGAATTCGCAATCCATGTCACCTGCTACAGCAAGCTCAGGTGCATGACCGCCTGGGCGATGAACACCGCGACTATGGCTATGACGACGAGGGCGAACGCGTGCTTGAACCCGTCCGCGACGCTCCCCTCCCCCATCTTCCCCCCCACCATCCCGATGAACCAGCTCTCGAAGACCGCCACGGTGAGGAGGATGTCGATGGAGCCCTTGTCTATCGCGGGTGCTGACGCTGCGGAGGTCCCAGTCGGGCCCAGGTTGATCGGCGTGGAGATGAAGTAAGCCATTATGAAGGTGGTGACTATGACCATTATGGCCGCGAAGTAGTTGATGAAGAGGTAGGGCTTGAGCGCCGAGCGCTTCTCCCCCTCGAGGTCGTTCATCTTCCTGGTGAAGTCGGCCAGGTCGGAGAAGCTCTTGACCGTCCCCCCGCCGACGTCTATCACCTCGGTGAGGAGCATCCCCGCCTCTCTCGTCACCCAGCTCTTCACCCCGTCGGCGAAGGTCCTGATGACCTGGACCGTGGAGACCCCCCAAGAGACCTGGGAACTCATCTTCTTGACGTGCTTGGAGAGGAGGCCGTAGTGCTTGTCTGCGAGGGACTGGATGGTCTGCTCCGGCGAGAGCCCTATCTTCCTCCCCTCGGATATGTCTCTGATGAAGTCGGGGAGGGCCTTCTCGAGCGCGTTCTTCTCCCTGGCAGCCCTGATCGCCACCACCATGGGCGCGACCGTCGCTCCCAGGAGCGCCACAGACGTGTGGAAGAACAGGTCCAACGGGAGTGGGAGGGCGAAGAGCACGACCCCGACGGGGGCGGAGAGCCCGAAGGCCTTGTACGCCCTGTAGTCTATGTACGGGTACCTCGCCTGCACCGCGTTCAGCATGTACATGAAGAGCATGGAGAACGCTGGGACTCCGACCATCCCGAACACTTCGATCCCCTGGAGCCCGGACGAGCTGTGGCTGATCAGGGCCTGGGACTGGAACAGCACGAACAGGCTTATGCCGAGGACCGAGGTGATGGTGACGTACCCCTCGGCGAGGGTTCCGATGGTCTCGGACGCCTTCTTGACCTTGATGGACCTCGCTTCGTAGATCTCCTTGAGCTTGTTGTTGAGGAAGGAGCTAATGTCCCCCCCGGTCTTGATTATGGTCGTGTACCCGTACAGGAGCTCTGCGAACGGCTTGTTGGGGTTGGTCTCTGCGGCCTTCTCGAGGGCCGTGACGGGGTCCAGGCCGAACACGTCGATGTCAAGGAGGATCCTCTTGGCCTCCTTGGCGGCGTTGGGGAAGATGCCAGTCATCCCGGCGATCCTTCGCAGGGAGCCGATGGGGGATATGCCTCCGCCAGCGAGGACGACGATGAACCCTACCACGAACGGGAGCTCGTTCTCGAGGGCGGCGGACCTGGAGCCTTGGCTTATCTTTGGGGACCGCATGACCAGGAGGAAGACGAGGGGAGGGGTGGCTGCGAAGGCGCCGGATATGAGCAGGAGGAAGGGGTTCGCCAGCGCCAGGGCTACGCCGATCTCGGCCGCGAATATCAGGGCGGAGAGGACCGTGCCAAAGAACGCCAGGGAGATCAGCCCCTCGGGGGTGATGCGCATGTTCGAGCCCATGATCTCGTCCCTGAGCCAGGGGCTGTTTGCCGCTATGCCGTTGGAGTATCGGCCGAACAGCTTGTACGAGAACCCCGAGACGACGTCCAGCGGGCCCAGGCTCGGCTTCGGCTCCGCGGCAGACGGACCAGTGCGCTTCAAAGCTTGAAGCCTTCCGCGGCGACCGCCTCAGGGGTCCCCGCGATCCCGAGTTCCTTGGCCGCCTTCTGGAACACCAGCGCGGGCCTTGCGGAGTAGTCTTCGAGGACCGCCGAGACCTCGCGGAAGTTGCGGACACCCCGCTCCTGGAGCCACCTGAGGACGACGGACCGCCTGTTGAGCTCTTCCGTGACGTCCGCGAGGGTCATGCCCAGGTCCTTCGCGAGCCGGTTGAGCTTGGGGCTCCCCCTGAGCTCGGACGGCTTGAAAGCGTCGGTGGCAGGGTTCCACCTGAAGGCGTTGAAGTACTCACCCGCCTTGACGACCTCGTCGACCGAGACTATCCTCCTCACGGCGCGGAAGCCGCCGCCGGGGTTGGGGATGGATATCCTCCGGACGGTGAAGGTGAGGTCGAGGAACGGGATGAACGCTGGAGGGACGTCCATGGGCTTTGAGGTCAGCCTCTGGATGGCGGACTCCACGTCGTCGGCGTGCAGACTGCACATCCCCCCGTGACCGGTCGAGATCGCCTGGAAGAGGACGTACGCCTCCTCCCCTCTCACCTCTCCCACCACGATGATATCCGGCCTCATCCTCATGGCCGCCTTCACCAGGTCGAAGAGGTTGACCTGGCTGGAGATGTCCCCGGTGGCCCCGTAGTTCTCCCTGGCGAGGAGGGCGGTCCAGTTGAAGTGGGGTATGTTGACCTCCTGCACCTCTTCTATCGTGACGATCTTGGAGTTGGTCCTGGTCATGGTGAGGAGGGCGTTGAGCAGGGTCGTCTTGCCCGAGCCGGTCGAGCCCACGATCAGCGAGGTCGCCTTGTTCTCCATCAGGAGCCAGAAGTAGGCGGCCATCTTCTGGTCGATGACGCGCGAGTTGAGCAGGTCTGTGACGGTGAGAGGGTCCGTTCTGAACTTGCGTATGGTCAACGTGCTCCCGTACGGGGAGATCTCGCGCCTGAAGGTCGCCATCAGCCTGTGGCGTCCCGGGAGGGTCCCCTGGAGTATGGGGAAGGCGGTGGAGATGTGCTTCCCCGACATGTGGGCAAGCCGCGTGATCAGGCTGTCGAGATCCGCGTCCTTGGTGAACACCATGTTCGTCCCAAGGCTCTCGAAACGCCGGTGGTAGACGAAGATGGGCTTTCCGACGCCGTCCACCGAGATGTCCTCGATGTTGGGGTCCTTCAGCATCGCGTCGAGCACGCCGAAGCCGACGAGGTCTCTCTCGGCGAAGTAGAGGATCTTGGCCCAGGGGATGGGGGCGACCTTGATCCCGTACTTCGCGACGATGCGCTTGGCCTGTTCGGCGAAGTACTTCTTGGGGTCGACGTCGGCGCGCGGGATGGTGAGCTCGGTCTCTAGCTTGTCGAGGATGTAGCTGTAGACGTTCGCTTCGCCATGGGTGAGCGGGACCTCGTCGAGGTAGTACCTCCTCCCACCGCTCTCGTCCTCGACTATCGCGGCGTAGGCGTAGGGGTTGGTCAGGGGGTACCGGTCGAGGAGCATCCCCCCGGCGGGGACGGGGGTGCCGGTGAAAGGGAAGCGGACGACGAAGCTGCGCTTCTGCTGGGCCTTTTCCACAGGTTCCTGCTTCTTCCCGCCGCCAAAGCCTAGCTTCATGGTCGATCACTATGTGTAGAGGGTTGTGACGTATGGGGAGTTCTGGCCGTAATTCTGTGTTTGAGTATCCGGAATCCCAAGCCAACCATGAGATGATAGAAAAACTGCCGCAGTCGTGTCTGATTGTATGGTCCCGATGTTGTTAGGTGTTAATGGAGCGAACGTCCCGTAATTCAAAGAGCCGAATACAAGCGTAACCGCTTTGTCGTAACTGAGCGTGAGTGGAGAATACGTGGCCATTATGACGTTCTGGCCTGCGCTGTCAGTCTGATTAGACAGTATGTACCACGCGACGTTGCTGAAACTGTTGCTGTGGCTCCAGAATTGCAGCATGAGCGTGTACGCGTCTAGCACTATGTTCTGCTGCTGCTGGTTGAGGTTAGTCACCTCGACTGAGAACGCTACCGGCCCTGCTTTCATGGTGCTCGAGGGGATTGTGAAGGCTTGTCCAACTTTGTCAAGGCAGTAACCCGAGTTCCCATCCAGCGTAGATGTACACGACGCCACGGAGTAGTACGTGTAGGACTGGAAATGCAAATACAAGTCTCCAATCGCCCCGCTTGACAGCGCCCTCGCGGCCAAGGAAGTGGCCGCCGCAGGATACGTCGCAGAGAATACCGACCCCCTCTGCGTCACCACCTTTATCGTGTACACGTCGCCTGATGCCGGGGCGTAGCCCGTGTCGATCACCCCGCTCCCCCCGCCCACGTTGACCCAGACGGGGAAGGGGGCGCCGTTGGTGCAGCCGCTCGGAAGCCCCACGCCCATGCACTCCAGGGTGGCCCCGGACGAGCCCAGGAGGTAGAGCGAAGTGATGTTGACGCCTATCCCGCCCGTGTTGTTCGCGTAGACGCTGATGTGGCCCCCGGTAGTGAGTTTGGTGGTGAGCGAGAGCGCCTCCTCGGCCTGGCTCGAGATCCCCCCTGCTCTCGCTAGGAGGGCCTTCGTGTACACCGTGTTGGCCTGGTTCACATATAGGAAGTATCCCGCGCCCACGGTGAACAGCATCGTGAACATGAGCACTGCCGCGATGATGCCTGCGACGCCCTTCCTCCTGTTCCTTAGCCTGGGGATTCTCGTCTTGGGTTCACCCTACCCGTACTGCGTGTCGTTCTGAGAGAAGGTCACCGTGTTCCCGTAGGCGGCCAAGACCACCACCGAATAGACGACATCTGAAGAGAACGTCTGCCCGAATGACGGGCATCCTCCGGCCGTCGGCTCTGGAGGGATGGTGAGCTTGAGGGACTGGGTGGTCCCTGGCCCCGCGTCCACGGTCGAGAGAAGGGGGGTCTCGTAGGTGGAGGCCGCCGTCTTGCACTCCCCGGAGCTGGTGCTGAGGAGGTCGTAGACGTAGTCTGTCTTCGTGGACCCACTGACGGTGTAGTTGTAGAGGAGGTCTATCTTCTTCGCCGAGTCGTAGAGCCTGACCTGGACGAGCCTGAGGCCGACGTTACCGTTGTTGTAGAGCCAGACGGTGGCGGCCGAGCCTGCGCTCAGGTCCATGCTCACCACGACGAACTTCTCCTGGAGGTAGTTCGCCGTCGCGCCGACGCTCTGCCCGTACGCCTGCTCTGTAGTCCCCGCCTGCCCGTCGACGTACCCCCAGACGGCGAAGCCTGTGATGAGGGTTATGGCGATGAGTAGGACGCTCGCGACGAGCTCTGAGATGGCACGCCTCCTGCGGGTGAATACCCTCAAACTGCACTCGTGGCGACCTTCTCTTTAATTATTGGTTATGGACTCGGACTCTGGATTCAGTCTCTTCGTGACATCCTCCCACGAGTGAACCCGTGGGCTTCCAGCCCCTGTCTCATGGCGTGTAGTCTCTGCTTCCTCGACCAGGCTTGCGCGCCCCGTTGCCGGGACGGGCAGAGGCCCTGTCTCCGCAGGCTCGAGCTCGGGCATGCCCTGCCCTGCGTGGCGTTCCACGCCCCTTAGGCCGCGGTCCGATTCAAGCACCGATGCGATCCATCCCGGGGCTGAAGCACCGAGGGCCTTCTTGCGCTGTTTGGCAACACACCATGCCGACTACCAGCAGATCGCGAACGACCTCAAACGACTGAAGAAAGCGGACGTGATCAACGCCGCAATCGTGGGGGACAGGCTCCACAGTGCCGGTTTCTATCATGGGAGACTCTCTCCGGGCGCGGTGAAAGACGCCATGGGCATCGTAGGTCAGGCGGTGGAAGAGATAGGTTCGAGATTCAAGTGATACACGACGATGATCAGCTTCCCAGCGGAAGTGTGTCCACCTCCCCGCTCGGAGAGGCGTACTCCTGTATCTCGCGCTCCAGGCGTGAAAGGCGGTCCCCGAACTCTGCCC